>JBCDKH010000110.1 GCA_038746835.1 Planctomycetota bacterium
ACCCGGAATCGGCCTGGCCCGCAGCAACACGCCGCGGCAGGACCAACTCCGCAACGGCGTCCGGCCGGTCCATTCCAGCCAAGACGCCGTCTCGATCCCGTCACACCGTCTTGCCGAGTGACTCGGCTTGCCGAACGCGTCGGAAGATCCGACCCGATCCGGCGACGGCCCGTTGCCGACGGCGGGATCCACCGGCGTCGTCGCAACGAGCGACAAGCACCGGCCGGACATGACCCGCCGATCCGCCTGCGACGCGGAACAACGGATACACGGGACTCCGACGCAAGCCGAAGCCCGCCGAAAAGTTCCCGCCGCCTCAGCAGCAGGCCTTTCGGCTCCGGGCTTCTCATCGACTCGGGAGGTGCTGCACGTGAACAACAAACGCCTCGCCGCAGTCGTCCGATTAAGGACCGACCACGCGAGGCGTTATCGGATGCGGCCGCCGAGGTTCCGGCGTCGCCTTGATTTGTCGCTGAAATCCTTACAAATCAGGCATTTTGACTTCCGCCCGCCGCGGATTCGTCGCGCGGACGACGCGGCTTGTTGCGCGGGGTCTTGGACATGTCCACGACTTTCACCGTCGGACGCGGCTGCTGCGCCGGCGGCGAGCCGGCTGAATCTGGCGATGCCGACGCGTCGGGCTGCACCTGTGCGGCGGCCTGATTCTCGCGCTTGATCGCCTCGTACACCTCTTTGCGGTGCACGGTGACCTCGCGTGGAGCGTTGATGCCGAGGCGCACCTTGTCTCCGCGAATGTCGATGACGGTCACTTCGACCTCGTCACCGATCATGATGGTTTCGTTTCGCTGACGAGATAGCACCAACATGGCGTTCCTTTTCCAGACATCCCGCGATCCGTGCGGGTTTCATGGCCGTTTGTTTTACGTCGTACGTTAGCGGAGGGTTCGGGTTAAAGGCCCTGGAATGGCGGGTTCTGACCCGCTTATCCACACTTGCAGACCGGCTTATGCCGTCTTGCGCAGTTTCTCAGGCGTGTCGGGCCCGATTCGGCCTGCTGTGTCGGCCACCTGGGATTCGCCCGATCGGCCCAGTCGGATGAGCGGCTGCCGGGTGCCCCACCGCTTTTCCGTCAGCACGATCTGCTTGCCGACGAACTTCTCCGCGTTCACGACCAGCGGCCCGAGCAGGTTGCCGGTCAGCCACTCGTCGACGCGATTGCAGATGGCCAGCACCTGGAGTGCGTCGAGGTCCGTGTCGTCCTCGCCGATGCCCAGCTCGCCGCGGCAGTCGTCGCGAAGCGGAATCTGCTCGATGCCGAAGTCCGGCACGAAGGCCGTCGGATCGCAGACAACAAATGCCAGCCGCGGATCGTCGACGCTCTGAAGCCAGAAGACGCATCCACCCTCGGCTGCGGCGTCGTTGGACTGCCGGTCGTCGGCCTGGATCAGTGCGAACTGCGTCGCCGCCGGGAAGCCGAGCAAGCCGTCGGCGAATCGGATGATGTGGTCGGCCGCGATCTCGATCGGGCCGAAACGCGTGGTGTCGATCTGCAAGAGACCGTTGTCGCTTTGCAGGAGACCTGCGTCGGTCGAGGCTTGCGCTGAGGAGGTGGTGTCGCTCATGTCAGTCGAGGAAGTGCAGGTCGTCTGCTGGGGTGACGGTGCAGAAGGGAGCAGTCGAGCAGGGTCAAGGCGTCGGCCGCGAGGCAGAGCCACCGTGGTGACTCGTCAGGCGGGTGGGCTGGGTCGTTTCTGATCGAAGCTGCCCCGAGGTCTTTATCGGTCGAAGCTGCCGTTGGTGGACAATAAAAAGCGCGTTGGTGATGCGGATGTCGCGGATTACCGAAGGAAGTCGAAGAGCGTGAGGTTCAACAGGTTCGATGTCGTCTGGAGCTGGGCCTGAAGGCTGGTCTGCAGCGTCTCGTACTCGAGGATTGCGGTCGAAAGGTCGACGTCTTCCAGGCGGGAAAGCAGCTCGCGCTGCGTCAGTTCCGTGTCTTCGAGGCGATCGCGCCGTTGCTCGACTTCGCGAAGCTGCCCGCCGACCTCGCCGCGGACGGTGATGACCTGGTCTTCGGAAAGCTCCAGCCGGGACAGGGCCGTCGTCGCCTGGCCGAGATTGCCGGTTTCGAGCGATCGAATCAGCGTCTTGAGGTGCGTGAACGGTCCGTCGACGCCGACCGCGTTGACGTCGCGGCCTTCGATCGTGTTGCCGGCGATCGGCTCATCCAGACCCAGATCACCGACCGCCTGGGACGTGCCGAGCGTGCCGATGCCCTGGACGTTGATGAGCCGCAGGCCGGGCAGCGTCGGATCGAAACTGGCGGTGGTCGTCGCACCGGCCGACGCGGCGGCGGTGTTGATGGCTGTCACGACGCTCGCGGCGTCGGTGGTGCCGTCGAGGTCGACCTCGAAGGTCGTCCCGCCGACATCGGTGAGCGAGAGGTCGGGGCCGTCAGGATCGAGCCGGACGCCAAGACCGTTGTTGAAGTCGGTGAGCGGGTCGGCGTCTGTGAAAGTGAGCCAGCCGAGTTCCTGGGCCGTGGTTCCGCCGCCGGAGTCGGTGATGCGGAGGTCGCTGCCCTGGGTGGAATTGCGAAGGAGGACGCGTGTGCCGTCGACGCTGATGGTCGCGCTAACGCCGGCGTCGGTGGCGTTGACGGCATTGACGAGGTCGCCGACGGTGGCGAGGCCGGCGGTGTTGATCGTGGCGGATCGGCTTCCGTTGCTGATGTCGAACGTGCCGGCCGACACGCCCGCGCCGCCGTTGAGCGAGGCCAGCGGCGTGAACGACGTCAGTCGCGCCTGAAGCGAATCGCCCGCGACAGTGACGACGGGCGAGGCACTGAGGATGCCCAGGTCCGCCGCTGTTCCGCCGCCGACTTCGCCGACGGTGACGCTGGCGCCGCTGACCTGCAGGGCATCGCCGGTCAGACTCGCGACGACACCGATGCCGGTGGCGTTGATGCGGTTGATGACGTCGGTGATCGTGTCGGCGTCGGAGAGATCGACGACCGCGCTCGAGCCGGCGTTGGTGATTCGGATGGAGCCGCGTTCGACGCCCGAGCCGCGGGCACCGTCGAGTTCGCCGAGTCGCGTGCTGCCGAGGACGCCTGGATCGAGATCGAGCGTGCCGACCCGCCGGGAGTTGCCACCGAAGACGTCTGCGGCCGCGACGCCGGTCTCGACGGTTTGGCCGAAGCGACCGACGACGGACTGGATCGGCTGGTCGCCGCCACTGAAGACGATCCCGCCGCCGGTGGCGCGGAAGGGCTCGGGGTTCCGCGTCCCACCGCCGAAAAGGCTGATGCCGCCTTCGTTGGTGTTGGCGACGGCCAGGAGCTGGCTTTCGATCGTGCGGAGCACCGTGGCCGCGCCGTCGCGCTCGGCTTGCGTCGCCTGATCGCCTGCGTTGGCCAGGCCGATCTGCCGTGCCTCGCGCAGCAGGTCGGTCGCATCGGACAGTGCCTGGTCGGTCCGCGAAAGCTGTCGGTCCGCGTGATTGAGGTTCGTGCGGTAACCCTCCTGCAGCTCGAGCGATCGACGGATCTGCTGTGCCGAAGCCGCGTCGGCCGGAGAGTCGCTCGGCCGGGTGATGCGCTTGCCCGTGGTGATCTGCCGCGTCGACTCCGCGAGGGCGGCCTGGGTCTTGGCGATCTGGCTCGACGCGCCCAGCGTTCGCTGAAGCTCGCCGACGCGGACAGGACTGGAATGAGAAATGTTCATCGTTCTTCCTTGAAATCAGACCAGATCGAGCAGCGTCTGCATCATCTCGTCGACAGCAGCCACGACGCGGGCGGCGCCTTGGTAGCTGCGCTGGTATCGCAGCAGCTGGACGGCTTCTTCGTCGAGGCTCACGCCGCTGAGTGCCTGTCGCTGGGCGATGAGCGTCTCCTCGATCGCACCGGCGGCGTCGGCCTCGGTGGTCGCCGTTCGGACGCCGGCCGACACTTCGAAGAGCGTCGCGTCGAACGCCTGGGCGATCGTCCCGCCGGCGAGTGCTTCGAGCCCTTGGTCGGCAAGACTGGCCATCGCAAGTGCGTTGCCGTTGCCGCCGGGCGTGTTGTCTCGACTGGCTGCGAGCTTGCCGGGATCGTCCTTGATCGCCTGGTTCACGCCGAGGTCGGCTGCGCCTTGTCCGGTGAAGAACGTCGCGATGCCGAGGCTGGCGAGGACGTTGCTCGTGTCGTCGCTGAAGACGACTTCCTGCGAAGCCGCATCGGCCGAGATGGTCAGCTGCCCCGCCGAGACCGACGCGCTCACGCCACCGATCGCGTCGATGGCCGTCGTCAGATCGTCGAGCGACGTGCCGCCCGTCGTGCCGTCGAGCGGGACGGAAATGATCGTGCTGGTCGTGTTGCCGCTGGCCTTGTCGCGTAGGTGGACGACGAACGACCCGTTCTGTGGCGGCGGCTCGACGCCGGCAGCCGGCAGGTCGAGTGCGACCGTCGTGTCGTCGACTCGGACATCGGCCGAGACCGTGTCGTAGCCGCGCGTGCCCTGGCCGCTGGCGTGGAGCGTGTTGACCTCGTGCTTGAGCGACTGGGCGACCGCGTCGAGCCGGGCGAGCGTGTCGCGAATTGTCTGCTGCGCCTCGACGGCTCCGGCGAGCTGTCCGCCGTTAAGCGGTGCCGGCCCGCCGCCGTTGTCGATGGTGACCGTCGTCAACACCTTGCCACTCGTCGCGTCGTTGCGCTTCTCCAGCGTGATGCCGCGCGAGTCGCCCGCGATGACCAGCGGCTCGGTGCCGGCGTAGACGTTGAGCGAACCGTCGGGCTGCAGGATCGCCCGCGTTCCGGCAAGACCCGCCACCTCGCCGACGAGCGCGTCGCGACGATCGCGCAGCGCGTTGGCTGACCCACCGCCGCCGGCGCCTTCGGCCTGCTGGATCTGCGTGTTGAGCGCCGCGATCTCGTCCAGCACGCGGTCGGCGTCTTTCGCGTAGGCGTCGACGCGCAAGTCGACGTCGTCGGCCAAACGATCGAGCCGGTCGTAAAGCCGGTTGAACTCGCTGGCCAGCGCCTCGCCCTCGGAGATGACCGACTGCCGGAGGGCCGCGTCGCCGGGGTTGTTCGCCAGCGACGACCACGCGTTGAAGTACCGCGTCATCGCGGTCGAGACGTCGGCGTCCGTGAGCTCGTTGAATGCAGCCTCGGCCTGACGGAGCCAGTCGAGCCGCTCGCGCGCCGCTGCACTCTCGCCGGCGGCCGCGTCGAGGCGTCGGTTGAGGGCTTCGTCGACCTGGCGTTCGACGCCGGCGAGCTCGATGCCCGTGCCGAGGAAGATGCCATCGCCCGCGCTGCGTCCGCGTGCCGAGCCGACACTGGCGACCTGTCGCGAATAGTTCGGGTCGCTGGCACCGGCGATGTTGTTGCCAGTCGTCTGGATCGCCGCTTGCGTGACGGCCAGGGCGCTCTTGCCGACGTTGAGGGTTCCGCTGAGAGACATGGGTTCTTCCTTGAAAACGGCGGATCAGCCGACGAGTCGAACGTGCTTGGCCACACCGCCAGCCGGCGGGCAGTCGCCCTGACGCGAGTACAGGAATGGCTTGTGCAGCAGCCGCAACGCCTGGTTCAGATGAGCCAGCACGCCACCCGCCATCCGGCCGCAGGTCTGTCCGGCCGAACGCGTCAGTCGCGTCGCTTCAAGCAGTTCGCCGCGCACCTGCAAGAGTGCGTCGCGATGCTCGGGGCACGCCTCGGCCAGCACGGCCAACGTGGCGTCGGGCGGCAGGTTCGTCATGCGGGCAACGCCGCGTGCGTGCTTGCGGCGCTCGGCCTCGTGACGAAGTAGCACGCGATGCAACGTCTCCTGTCGACGCGCGGCAGCCGACATCGCGCGGACGTCGAGCTTGCGCATGGCTTGCTCCTGATCGACCATCGCGGTGCGGAGGTCGGCCTGGGCCGTGGCGAGCTTGTGCAGCGTCGCCAAAAGCGACTCGACAGGCGTCGGCGGAGCGGCGTTGGGTTGAGCGGACAGCGTGGGCAACGAAGGCGGCCTCGTGAGCGTGCGTTACGGGAAAGGTCAGACGTCAGACAGCCGGCCGACAATCGCGTCGACCAACGCGCCGCCCGTGTCACGACCGGCCTTCTCAGCAAGCCGCTGGTCGAGCATCGAGCTGAACGCGCTGCCGCCTCGGCCACCGGAGAACGGTGAGTCTTCCGGCGAAAGGCTCGATTCGCGGGCCTGCTTGAGCATCGTGCCGTAGAAGCTCTGGCCGACCCACTGCGTCGCGACGGGGCGAAGCTGGGCGGCGACGGTGGTGGGGGTGGTGGGTGTGTTGGGAGAAATCGTCATGACGGTCGTCCTTCACTCGATGATCAGGCAGGCCTACTCGATGATGAGGCGAGCGTGCAGCTTGCCGGTGCGGTGGAGTTCCTTCAGGATCGAAATGCGGTCTTCGGCCGGCACGTTCAGGCGGTCGAGCGCGGCGACGAGGTCTTGAAGCTTGGCGCGACTCCGCTCGTTCACCGCGCTGTCGCCTGTGGCCAGCGGCACGAAGTTGCGCGTGACCACGCGGCCGCCGAGGTTGTCCGGGGTGTTTGCGTTCGGATTGCCGAACGGATCGGCCGGCCCACGGACGCCGTCTGCCGGCGGCGCGGCGGCGGTGATGGTCAGGCCGCGCATCGAGATCACCACCGGGCTGATCTCGACGTCGCCCGTGATGACAATCGTGCCGAGCCGCTCGTTGATCCGAACACGCGCCTCGTCGGCTACCAGCGGGACAGGCATCCGTTGCACGCGACTGATGAACAGGTCCGGCCGAGCAAGCTCCGCCGGCGGGATCGAGACGACCACGTTCTTCGGATCGATCGCGACAGCAATCTCGCGGCCGTCGAGGCTTTCGGTCTCGTTGATCTGCTTGGCGATGTGACTCGCCGTCGTCCACGAGGCGTGCGCGTCATCGAGCACGATCGAGAACTGTCCGTCGCGCACGAACTGCTTGGGCAGGTCGCGCTCCATCACGCAGCCACGCTCGATGCGGCCGACGGTGGGCGTGTTGGTGTCTTCCAAAATCACCGGCCCTTCCGCCAGGGCGAAGATGCCTCCGCCGCCAGGTAGCGGTCCGGTCAATGGGCTGACGAACAGCCGGCCGCCTGACAGGCTGCGTGCTGCGCCGATGCTGGTGATGTGGACGTCAAGGGCGTCGCCGCTTCGCACGCCGTTGCGTGGAACGACGACAGAGAGCGCGACCATGGCGACGTTGTCGGCAGTGCACAGCACCAGCGGGACGGTCGTGATGCCGAAGAACCCGAGCAACTGCGCTAGCGACCGCACGGCCGGGGCGAAGTCGCCGCCGTCGCCGGTGCCGTCGAGGCCGAGCACGAGTCCGACGCCGGTCAGCCGCTCTTCCCGCTGCGCGTCGAGCCGACTGATGTCAGCCACACGCGTCGCTGAGGCGATCCCGCACGACAGGCCGAGCGCTAGGAGGAAGGGTTTGAGCATGAAGGCTGGGTGCTTGCGGACTCGTGAACTGGTGAACTGGGATGGGTCTCGGAAGCGGGTCGCGGTTCGGGGTGTGCCCCGAGTTCACGAGTGACAAGGACACGAGTTCACGAACTAGAACGGATTCACCACGTCGACGGCTCGTGGCAGCCAGCCGCGTTTGGCGGCGTCGCGGACGGGGCCGCGGGTGTGTTTCTGGAGGTGCAGGTCGTGCAGCTGCGTCGAGAGCACCGTGTTGCCAGCGGTGACGTCGGCGGTGCGGCAGGTGCCGGTGAGGACGATGAGCTGCTCGTCGTTGTCGGTCGTGATGCGCTTGCGGGCCTGGATGACCAGCGTGCCGTTGGGCTTGACGTCCATCACTTCGGCGGTGATGCGCGTCACAAAGCTGTCACGACGATCGTTCTGTCCGTCGCCGGCGAAGCTGCGACCCGCCTCGAAGTCGAGTGCCTGTCCGCCTGCCTTTGGAATCAGGCGAAAGTCGCCCAGGTTCAGGTTGACGTACTCCTGAAGGTCGGCGCTGATCGTGTAGTCCTTCTCGTAGTCCGCGCTGCCTTGGGACCGGGACGAACTCTCCTCCCGCACGATGACGGTGATCAGATCGTGTCGACGAACCAACGTCGGCTCGGGCGCGGGGATCGCGAAGAAGCTGACGTCGGCATCGATGGCCGAGCCGGGTTGGCCGATGCCGCGGGCGACGGCGTCGCGGCTGGCGAGCTGCGCCTGCAACAGCGAGCCGCTGCCGGCGAACATGCGGGCGGCGATCTCCTCGGCCGTCTCGGTCGCAGCGGGCGAGGTCGTCACCTGTGGACGCGTCTGCGTCGACTGTGCCGCGGCCTTGCCAGCGAGCGCGGCGACGGTCGCGAGCAAGATGGAAGCGTTGTTGGGTTTCTTCATGATGCTGCCGATTGCTGGTTAAAACGCGACGGTTCCGGTGCCCGGGCCCGTGACGGTGACGCGGAGTTCCTCGCCCGTTGCGTCGACGCGGCACCGCACGGTCTGGCCGAAGCCGCCGTCTTCGCGGCTGGTGGCGATGGAGTGGACGACGACGCCGCCGCTGGAAAGGGCGACCTTTACCCGCTGCCCGCGGCGGACCATCAGCGGGGCTGACATGTCCTGCGGCCGGACCACGTGGCCGACGTCGAGTCGGCGTGTGGCGCGTTGGCCGACGACGGTCGCCGCGTCGGCAAAGCGGTTGAGCGGGTCTGCCTGTTGAACGAACGTGACGTCGGCCTCGCGAATCAGGACGCCGCGTGCGACCGGTCGGATAAGCTTCGCCAAACGCTGCGGGCCGGCTTGATTTTCCTTGATGTCTCTAGATGTCGAGCCCGTTGACTCGACCGATCGCGCGGCTGGCACAGCGGCGAGGCCGCTCCACTCGTCGGTGGTCGGTTCGATCGTCGGAGCGACCGGATCGCGAAGCTGGACGACACACGCGTCTGGCCCGCGGACCAGGAGCTCGTGCCTGCCGACGCCCGCATCAACCAGGACGGCGACGACTTCGTCCGTCGCGACGCGGCCGTTGCTGGGCGTGATCGAGAGCTTGGCGAGTTGCTCGGCCCCTTCGCCCGTGATCCGCGCGACGTCGCCCACAGTGACGATGCCCGTCGCCGAGGCCGCGGCGCGAACGCTGACGCGCACCTCCGCCGCCGAGCTGACGCCCGTGGCTGCGAGGAGGATGGAGAGTCCGATGCGAATCATGGCAGAAGCTGGTGAAAAGCGAGCGTTATCGACGCAGGTTGCCGATGGTCTGCAGTGCCTCGTCGGCGGTCTTGATGGACTGGCTGTTGAGCTCGAAGTTCCGCTGCGTCTTGATGAGCGTGACGAGTTCCTTCACGGGGTCGACGTTCGAGCCTTCGAGGAAGCCTTGCCGGACAAGCCCCGCACCGTCTTCGCCAGGCAGGCCGTCGATGCCCTCGCCGCTGGCGGCCGTGGCGACGAACAGGCTGCCGCCGAGGAGTTTGAGACCCTGCGGGTTGCTGAAGCGACTGATCGCGATTCGGCCGAACGTTTGAGCTTCGACCTCGCCCGGCACGATGCCGCTGACGGTGCCGTCTTCGGCGATCTCGACGGTGCTCATCGGCACCTCGATCGGGATGTTGATCGGCGGGTCGAGCTTGTAGCCGCTGCCGAGGCCGAGAATCACTTCGCCCTCGTTGTTGCGGAAAAAGTCGCCGTTTCTGGTGTACGCGGCACCGTCACCGATGCCGTCGGCCACCTGCACTTTGAAGAAGCCGGTGCCTTCGATCGCGAGGTCCAGCTTGCCGCCGGTCGGGTCGAGTGTGCCCTGCTCGAGGTCGAGCTGCGTGTTGGAGACCTTCACGCCCAGGCCCACTTGAATGCCGGCCGGCGCGATGTCGCCGGCGGCGTTCAGCGAGCCGGGGTGCCGCTTGGTGAGGTACATCAGGTCCTCGAAGTTCACGCGCTGCCGTTTGAAGGCCGTCGTCTCGGCGTTTGCGAGGTTGTTGGCGACGACATCAATTCGAGTCGACAGCGCCCGAAGGCCTGTGGCAGCGGAGTTGAGTGCGGTAATGGCCATAAATCGGAAGTGTTGAGTGAAGAGTGATTAATGAGCAATAATGGAGATGGGGTCAGTTGCCTGTTGCGGCAGTGATCACTCGTTGGTGCTCATTCATCAGTTCATGCGATCGCGCTCGCCTCGATGAGTCGGCCGAGCGTGGTGTCCTGGTGTCGGATGAGGTTGGCGTTGGCTTCGAGCTGACGCGCGACGCGGATCATGCGGGTGAGCTCGAGGGTCGGGTCGACATTGCTCGTTTCGATGAAACCGGATCTCATGGACGACGATGGCGCGTCGATGAGGGGCTCGGCGGCATCGAACAGCCCGCCACCGATGGGTTTCAGACGCGTCGGATCAGAGACGGTCGCCGTTCGGATGTGGCCCACCGCCGTACCGTCACGGCCCATCAAATTGCCGTCTTCGTCGAGTACCAGAGAAGACTCCGCCACGTCCGCAGGCACGGTCAGCGGTTGTGCGTCTCGCCCGAGGACGACGGCGGTCGGATCGTTCACAAGGACGATTCGGCGGTCGCCGTCGAGCGTCATTCGGCCGTCTCGGGTGAGATAGGTCTCGGGTCCGGTGGGCGTGTCCTTCCGGACGGTCAGATAGCCGTCACCGACCAGCGCGACGTCCAGCGGCCGGTTGGTCTGCTCCAGCCCGCCCGGCGAGGTGTCGAGCCGCGTGGGCAGAGAAATGCTCCCACCTGTGCGATTTTCAAGGGATTCGGGACCGCCGGGCGAAGCGTCGCGCTGCTTGTGCAGCGTGATCAGCCGGCGAAAGCCGACGGTCTCCGCATTGGCGAGGTTGTTGGCGATGACATCCTGCTTGGCCTGAGCCTGGGCGATGCCGGTTGCGCTGAGGTAGGTGCCGTAGATCACGCTTTGAGCGTTATCGGCACAACCAGCGAGGTCTCATAACCTTGCGTCCCTGACGGAACGCTCGAACGGCGAAATCCGCGGATTTACGGGAAAAGCAGGCGTTTTCAGCCGACTGGATGCACTGTCGCCGCGTTGGGCGGGTTGTCGTGCGGCACGTCGAAGTCGACGGACGGGTCCTTGTAGTCGTGCGGATCGTCCGGCAGGCCGTCGATGAAATCGGTGATCGATTCGGCTGTGATGTCCTCGTGGAGGACGTCGTTCACCAGGGCCACGGGTGCGGTTCCGCAGGAGCCGAGGCACTCGAGTGCAACGACGGTGAACCGGCCGTCGTCGGTGGTTTCGCCGACGTCCATCAGCTCCAGCTTGTCGAGAAGCTTGTCGATAATGCCTTGCGCACCAACGATTTCGCACGCAAGTGACCGGCAGACGGCAACGAGGTACTTCCCCTTGGGCTGGAGCCAGTACTCTTCGTAGAAGGTGGCCGTATCGAACGCTTCGGCCGGAGAGACCTCCAAAAACTCAGCCACTTCCCGCAAGGCGGCGGGATCGATGTGGCCGTACTCGTGCTGGACGAGGTGCAGCGCCGGCAGGAGGCAGGCCCTTTTTGTCGGATATCTAGGGAAAAAGACAGTTTCCAGCTGCTTTTTGAGCGCATCGGTCAGCAGCGGCTCTCCCGCATCCAGACGCGTGCGACGGGTGTCTTCTGCAATCCAGGGCATGGCGGGAACAGTCTAGCGACCCGCACCCACGTCCGGCGCGTGTGGGTCGACACCATTTGAAACACGGGACGTACGGTCAGACGAGCTTCGATGCACAAGACGGTTGTCCTCAACGTCGTCGGCCTCACGCAATCGCTGATTGGCGAGGAGACGCCGATTCTGCGGGATTTTAGGGATTCTGGGCACGTTTCGACCATTCGCTCCGCCCTGCCGGCGGTGACGACGACGGCGCAGACGAACTACCTGACCGGCACCACGCCCAGCGAGCACGGCATCGTCGGCAACGGCTGGTACTTCCGCGACACGCAGGAGATTCGCCTCTGGCAGCAGGCCGACGGGCTCGTGCAGACGCCTCGCTTGTGGGATGAGGCCCGCCAGCGCGACGCCGGCTTCACGTGTGCGAACCTCTTCTGGTGGTACGCGATGTACTGTGGGGCCGACTACACGGTCACGCCCCGCCCGATGTACCCGGCCGACGGGCGGAAGGTGCCGGACGTGTGGACGCATCCGGGCACCCTGCGGGACGAGCTGCAGGCGGAGCTGGGGCAGTTTCCTTTGTTCAAGTTCTGGGGCCCGGCCGCGGGGATCGAGTGCAGTGACTGGATCGCGCGGGCGGCCATGCGGGTCGATGAGCGGTTCGATCCGACGCTGACGCTCGTCTACCTGCCGCATCTCGACTACGTGCTGCAGCGAGAAGGTCCGAAAATCGGGGAAAGTGGCACGCTCCAGAACGAGCTCCACGCGATCGACACCGTCGTCGGCC
>JBCDKH010000111.1 GCA_038746835.1 Planctomycetota bacterium
AAACGTCCGACGTGTGAGATGGGCGCTTCACGCTTCGAAACCACACTGCTTTCATGAGTTCGATTGCGTTTGCCAACTCACCCACGCTCCACACTGACGGCGACGTCGCGCAAGCGTTACCGGCCGTGCCGGCGATCGGCATTCTGGTGCCTGAGTTCCCGTCGCAGACGCACGTCTTCTTCTGGCGGGAGGTGGTCGCCTTGCGGTCGGCCGGGGCAAGCATCGATCTCATCAGCACACGGAAACCGCCCGACGACGCTTGTCGGCACGACTTTGCCCAAGAGGCACGAAGCCAGTCGCACTACATCTGGCCGCCGCGCGTCGGGTCGACGACGCGGCTGCTCGCATCGCCACGCAACCTTGCACGTGGTCTCGCTTACGTGCGATCGCTCGACGAAAGCTCGGTCAAGCAGAAGGCAAGGGTGACCGCACTCCTTTCGAGCGCTGTCGATCTCGTCACGTTTTGCCAGGACCGAAACGTGCGTCACATCCACTGTCACAGCTTTGCCGATGCCGCCCACGTGTGTGCGGTCGCGCATCTGTTCGGCGGACCGACCTACTCGCTGACGCTTCACGGAGATCTTCCGGTTTACGGAACGGACCACCGCCGCAAGCTCGAACACTGCACAGCAGTCGGTTGCGACGGCCCACACCTGGTCCCGCAACTCGAAAGCCTCGGCTATCCAACCGAGCGCGTGCTGCCGAACTGGATGGGCGTGGACACGAGCCGTTTTGCACCGAGCGATCACGATAGTGAGGAGGGCTGCCTCCGCGTCATCACCGTCGCACGGCTGAACATCAACAAAGGGCACCGCTTTGCCCTTCGGGCGATGAAGCGGCTCGTGGAGGCAGGCCGTGATATCCGCTACACGCTCGTCGGCGACGGGAAGATTCGAGACGAGCTCCGCCAGGAGATTCGACGCCTCGACCTCACCGATCGTGTCGTTTTGACCGGTGCTCTTGGCGAGGACGACGTCCGTCGGGAGCTGCTGGCCAACGACGTCTTCTGCCTCCCGAGCGTCGGCCTCGGCGAAGCGGGACCGATCAGCGTCATGGAGGCGATGGCGTGCGGGTTACCGGTCATCGCGAGCCGAATCGGTGCAACGCCACAGATGATCCGCGACGGAGAGACCGGCTTCCTTTGCCACCAGCAGGACGTCGACGGCCTCGCAGAGGCCTTTGATCAGCTCGCGACGGATCCTGCGCGAAGCCAAAGCATGGGTCGCGCGGCCAGGGCCTACGCGGTCGACAACTTTGACAGCCGACGCACGAGCCTGCGCTTGTTCGCGCACATTCGTCGCTGGACGCCCGAGACGTTTCGCGCGTGAAGACGGTCCGACCACGACCTTCCGCGGTCGCCGGTCTTGAGTGTCGCCCAACAGACGCCGATGGCGACGGTGGAGCAGGTGCGTCTTGAAGCACCTGTACAGCACCTATGGATCAAGCCGTTTCCCGTGACGACCCGTCCATCGACGCCGTCGCTTCCAGTGACCCGACAAGCTTCACCGACGCCACACGCGAGGCTGACCGGCGATCGAAGCGGGCGATCACGTCGCTCCGCGTGATGCAAGCGCTGGGCTTGGCATGCGCACTGGTTGGTGTGCTGGGAAGCCTCTTGCTGACACGCCACGGCCTCGCCGCAGCTGATCCGTGGGCGGAGGTCGTCAACGTCGCTGGCCGACAACGCATGCTGAGCCAGAAGATTGCACGCTTCTCGCTCGAAGCCACCGAAGCGGCACGGTCGGGCGACGAGGCCAAGCTCGAAGAGCATCTCGCGCATGTGGACGATCTCGTTCAGCAGTTTGAAACGGCGTGCCTTTGGCTGCAGGACCGCGGCGCGATGAGTCCCGACGCAGTCAGCGACGTGCCGCGGCTGCGAACAGAGCTGATCGCAGCTGCACGTCGGCAGATCGAGCTTGAGTGGGGTAATTTGGACGCGCGAGTCGAGGCCAGCGCTGAAGTCTCCGACGCTGCCGACGCATTCCTGCCAAAAATGGAGCTTGTTGTCGGCTTGGCCGAGGCCTCAGCAAACGAGGTCGTGGATCGAGGCAACCAGCGAGCGGCTGTGGCAGCACTGCTGGCCGCTCTGGCGCTCACCGGCCTCAGCGTCGTCTCCGGTCGCCTCGCCGTCCGACGACTTCGCGATGGCCAAAACGCCCAGGCGGCCGCCAATCAGCTCGCACACAATTGGGCCATCAGCGAGCAAAGCGCTCGGCGTCACGTGGAAGCGGTCAAATCGTCGCTTGAGCAGGCGCTCGCGCGAAAGGAAGAGGCAGAGCATGCCGCGGCCGCCAAGGAACAGCAGCGACAGGCGATGGAGCTTCGCTACGAGCTTGCCGTCACCGGAACCTCCGACGGCATCTGGGACTGGGACATGGTCACCGGCCGGGTCTGGTTCTCCGAGGCCTACAGCCGTCAGCTGGGTTACGAGGATGCACCGCTGGAGCCGTCGCTCAAGACCTTCACAGATCAGCTCTGCCACCCGGACGACGTGGACCGGGTCATGGGCGCTGTCGAAGCACACCTGCAGAACGGAACGCCGTTCGAAGAGATCGTGCGTCTTCAACACCGCGACGGCTCTTGGCGTCGAATTCGCACTCGTGGCTCTGCGGCGCTGGATCGAGACGGCAAGCCGATTCGGTTCGCGGGCGCACACCAGGATCTGACCGACCTCCTCGATCGCGAGGAGCGCCTCCGTCACATGGCCGAGAATGCCAGCGCTGCCAAGAGCCGACTGATCGCCGACGTCAGCCACGAAATCCGCACGCCGATGGCGGCGATTCTGTCGTATGCCGACGGAATCAAGCAGCAGGGCGCTGACGCCGCGAAGCTCAACGACGTCGCCGCCGCCATCGCTCGAAACGGTCAGCACTTGCTCGGCCTTCTCGACGACGTCCTCGATAACGCCGCCATCGAGGCGGGCGAGCTCGGGATCTCGAAGTCGTCGGTCCAGGTGCGCGAGATCTGCGACGACGTGCGTTCCGCCTTCTCGGGTCGGGCCGAAAGTAAGGGCGTCACCCTCGACATCCGAGTGTCCGAGGCGGTCCCGAATGCGATCACGACCGACCCAACGCGGCTTCGACAGATCCTCTTCAACCTGGTCAGCAACGCCGTCAAGTTCACGGACGACGGCATCGTCGGACTCGATGTGCACTGGGAGAACGAACGACTGCTCGCGAGCGTGACCGACACGGGCAAGGGAATTGACGAGAAGCACCTGGCAGGGCTCTTCCAGCGATTCGAGCAGGCCGACGACGGAACCGGCAGCACGGCCTCGCAGTTCGGCGGATCGGGGCTCGGCCTTTCGATCAGCAAGCGCCTCGCCCAACTCCTCGGCGGTGACATCGACGTGACCAGTACACTCGGAGAGGGCTCATGCTTCGCTGTCCACATCGACTCGCCCGTCTGTGAAGCGGTTGTGGAGACAGGAAATGACCCGCTCGAGGAGGAACGCGTTGACGTGTCCGGTCGACGTGTCCTGGTCGTCGAAGACCACCCCGAGCTCCGTGCGCTGCTCAAAGGCACACTTGAACGCGCAGGCTGTCACGTTGAGACAGCAGAAGACGGGCAAGCCGCCGTCGAGGCTGTCACTGGGACGACAGAGGCGTTCGACGTGGTCATTCTGGACTACCACTTACCGCATCTCTCTGGCGTCGAGGTGGCAGGCAAGCTTCGCGAAGCGATGGGCGCGAACGTCCCAGGTCTGATCCTCTGCTCCGCGGCCGCGGACCGTGTTTCGGATGACGGCACGACGAGCGAAGTCTTCGACGCCCGGCTTGCAAAGCCGGCCAAACGCGCCGACCTGATTCGTGCGATTGCAGCTTGTCCGACATCTCATGGCGATACGAAGAAGTCGGTCGTGTCGTCTGTTGATGAAGACGAGGACGACGGGTTTGAAGAACTGAAGCAGGCCTTCCTCGCACGCTGCGTCGATCAAAAGGCCCAACTGCTGCGCGGGCTCGAAAGTGCGTCCCACGAGGATTTGACAAAGGCTCGGTCCGCAGCGCACCAGATGCGTGCCGCGGGCTCGTTCGGATATCCCGAACTGGCCCCGTTTGCGACCTCTGCAGAGGCAGCGCTCGACGCTCGGCTGGATTCGCAACCGGCAGACATGACTGCTGTGCGATCGCTCGTCGAAGCCATCGATCGGATGGCCGAGCCACGACGGCGCGCGGCGTGACCGGGCGGATCGCGTGTCGTGCGGTGACGCGGACGTGCGTCCGAGAAAAAGTGGCGTCTTTCGGTCTCAATCGCCGAAGCAGTCAGCAAGCAGGGTGACCCGGCGGTCCGCCGTCGGTCTCGCCCGGCTGCTCCAGCGACTTCCACTGAAACCTTCGACCAGGCATTCCCGACTCTCGATGCACACGCACGGACGCGTGGCCGGGCCGGGACGTGGCTCGAAGTCTCGTGACGCACGCACCACGCGTCGTCCGAGCCGGATTAAGGAGAACCCAATCATGGAATCACATCTCAACACGACGGCCACCGGGCCGTCTTCGTCATCCGCGCGCCGGCTTGCCGGTCAGACCGCGATGGCAGCAGCAGTGCTCGGCGGCGGATTGACTGCCGCGACCGCTTCGGCGGAAGAGCAGCAGTCCGCCGAGGAGCTGCTCGCGCGCGCTCAAGCACTGATCGCCCAGGCAGAAGCACAGCAGGCCAACGAGACCCAAGAGGTCAAGGAATCCAAGGCCGAAGCGATCGAACGTGTCCTCGACGACGCCGAGCGTCGCAGCAGCCGGCCGACGTTCCTCAACGATGAGGCGGCGCCGTTCTTCACCGGCTTCGAGGACGGCAAGTTCACGCTTCGCGACGAGGACGGCCGCTTCAGCTTGCAGCCGAACCTGCAGCTGCAGATGCGTTACGTCGCCAACTACAACAGCGTCGAAGGACTCGACTCCGACAACCAGATGCCCATCGGCGACACCGGCTTTGCCCAAGACTTCCAAGGCGGCGGTGAGCTGCGACGTGTGAAGCTCGGCATCAAGGGCAACGCGTTCGACAAAGACCTCAAGTACGACGTCAAGTTCGCCTTCAACCGCAACGCCGCTGACACGGACGACGATCTCGTCCTCGAAAACGGCTTCATCACGTACAAGCCAGAGGAAGGCCTGTTCGGTGCGGAAGGGCTCGGCTTCCAGATCGGTCAGTTCAAGGATCCGACGTTCTTCGAGGAATCCACCAGCTCGACGCGCCAACTGTGGGCCGACCGCTCGATCGTGAACGAGGTACTCGGCGGCGGCCAGACCGACTTCATTCAGTCGGCCGGTCTCTGGTACGAGCAGGATCGCTTCAAGGCCTTCGTCCACGTCAACGACGGACTCAACTCCGACAACACGAACTTCACCGACGACTTCGACGACCTCGACTTCGGTGTGGCCGCGCGGTTCGACGTTCTGCTACTGGGCGACAGCTTCAAGCCTTTCCGAGACTTCACCGCACTCGGCACGGAGGAGAAGATCGCCCGCGTTGGCGGCGGTGTGTTCGTCGACATCAACGAGGGCTTCATGGGCGTCGGGGACGCGACCAACTCGTTCCTCGCAACGCTAGACGCCAGCTACGAGTGCGACAAGGGATTCGCCTTCTTCATCGCGGGTCTGCTCGCGTACAACGACGACGAGATGACCCGTGACGATGGCACGGGCACGCTCATCACGACCTCTTCCGATGGTGTCGACTTCGGTGGCATCGTGAAGGTGTCCCAGCTCCTCGACGCCGACGCCGGCTGGGAAGTCTTCGGCGGTTACGACTTCATCATCTTCGATCAGGCCGACGTCAACGGTGAGGACTTCTACCACGAGGCCGTCCTGGGCGTGAACAAGTACTGGTTCGGTCACAGCGTGAAGATGACCATCGACGCCGCCTGTGCCATCAACGGCACGCCGACCGCACTCGGCTCCGGCAGCGGCATCGGCTACCAGCGCGACGGCATGAGCGACGACCCGCAACTCGCCATCCGCGGTCAGTTCCAGTTGCTGCTCTAGCTACTGCTCGTCGGACAACAGACAACGCCCCGGTGCTTCGGCGCCGGGGCGTTTGCTTTGTGGGCTTGCAGTCAGATCTCGACCGCAGGTTCGACTGCGAAGCCGCCCGCGTCAGCGAGCGCTCATCAAACAGAAGCGCCCGGTGTCGCGGGCGGCTGAATTGTGACTCGATCACACGATCGTCACGCCGCTTCGGCGAAGGGATCGCCCGTCGCGGCTTCAGCGGCGAGGCCACCGTCGAGGACGCGGTCGATGTCGAGCAGGATCTTGACCTGCTGGCCGACCTTGCCCATGCCGAGGATGTAGTCGCCGCGGACACCCGAACCCAGCGGCGGGGCAGGTTCGATCTGCTCGTCGGCGATCGAGAGCACCTCGCTGACGCGATCCACAATGACTCCGGTTGTCACCTTCGGCTGGCCGTCCTTGCCGCCGCACTCGACGACGATGATGCACGTCTCGTCCGTCGCTTCGGCAGAGGGCATGCTGAACTTCGCCCGCAGATCGACGACGCTGATGACCTGGCCGCGCAGGTTGATGACGCCTCGGACGTACTCGGGCGTGCGAGGCACGTGCGTGATGTCCATGTACTTGATGATCTCGCGGACCATCAGAATCTCCAGGCCGTAACCCTCGTTGCCCAGGGCAAACGTGAGATACTTCCCACCGGCCGAGGCAGCAGTGTCAGGAGTCGTAGCGGCGGTGTCGTTGTCCATGGTGTGAAGCGTCGAGTTTTCGGTTAGCCGGCGGACAGATCGAGCAGGCCCGGCACGTCGAGGATGAGCGAGACGGTGCCGTCACCCAGCACCGCGCCACCACTTACTCCCTTGATCGGTCCAATTCGGTCGCCGAGTGAGCCCAGCGACTTGATGACCACCTGCTCCTGTCCGAGAAGGTCGTCGACCAGCAGGCAGCAACGGCGTTCGGCGTCTTGGACGATGACGACGATGGCCTTGTCCGGGTCGGCGGAACGCGGCTCGACGCCGAAGAGACTGTGCAGTCGTACCAGCGGCAAGAGCTCGCCGCGGACGTGCAGCATCTCGCCGCGATCCTGGACCGTGCTGAGCATCTCCGGCGTCGGACGCAACGACTGTTCGACGCTGCCGATCGGCAGGATGTACCGCTCGCCCGTCGCCGTCGCAGGAGCACCCTCCGGCGGACCGACGCGAATGACCAGGCCGTCGATGACCGCGAGTGTCAGCGGCAGGCGAATCGTGAAGACGCTGCCTTGGCCGGGCGTGCTGGTGATGTCGACGCGACCGCGGAGGCTTTCGATGTTTCGCTTGACGACGTCCATCCCAACGCCGCGTCCGGAGATGTCCGTCAGCTTCTCCGCCGTGCTCAGGCCAGCGTGGAAGATGAGGCGATAGATGTCGGCGTCGGCGGGCTGCTCATCGGGGCCGACGACGCCGTTGGCGCGGGCTTTGGTCAGGATTTTCTCTGCGTTGAGTCCACGGCCGTCGTCGGCGATTTCGATGTTGATCGCACCACCTTTGTGGCTGGCACGGAGCGTCACCTTGCCGACGGGACTCTTGCCGGCTTTTTCCCGATCTTCCGGCGATTCCAGGCCGTGGTCGACGCTGTTGCGAACCATGTGGACAAGCGGATCGCCCAGGGCATCGACGACGTTGCGGTCGAGTTCGGTATCGCCGCCTTCGATGACGAGCTCGGCCTTCTTGCCGGCCTTTTGGCTGACGTCGCGGACGACGCGTGCCATCTTCCGGAACGCGTTGCCGACGGGCACCATCCGCAGGCCCATCGAGAGGTCCTGCAGCTCTCGGACGATCTTGCCGAGCTGGGCCGAGTTTCGGCCGAGGCGTGCGTCGCTCGCAGCGATCGTCGCGATGTCTCGTCCGACCATGGAGTTGGCGATGACGAGCTCGCCGACCGTGTCGATCAGGCTGTCGAGACGGTCCGTCGCCACCTTGACCGTGCCGTCACCGGTTGCGGCCTTGGTCGAGACTTCTCGTCGGTCTTCGCCCGATCTCTTTTCGGGGCCATCGAACGGAACTTGTGCCTGCCGCCGTTCGTTGCCGGACCGCTCTTCGGGAATCTCCGTCGATTCGCCGCCGCCAGCGACGAAGGCATCGAGTCGTCGGCAGAGGTGTGGAACGTCGTCGATGGGCAGGACCTTTCCGTCGGCCTTGGCAGCCGCATCGAGGTCGCGAACGAGCACCTTCATCAGGTCGAGCGCTTCCAGAACAATGCCGGTGGCTCCGCCGCTGAGGGCGAGCTTCCCTTCGCGGGCCTGATCGAGCAGGTTTTCAGTCGCGTGCGCCAGGCCTTGAATCTGCTGCAGATTCAAGAAGCCGGCGACGCCTTTGATCGTGTGGAACGCCCTGAAGAGGGAGCCGATTGCGTCGCTGTCGGACGGGTTCTCCTCGAGCGTGAGCAGGTCCTGCTCCGCCTGATCGAGGTGGCCTGAGGCTTCCGTCACGAATTCGACGACAAGCGGCAGATCCTCCTCGCTGAGGACGACCTCTTCGACGGCCTGCTCAGGCTCCGTCGGAGCGGGTTCGGCAGCGACAGGTTCAGCGACGTCCTCGACGTCGTTCGTCACGATTCCGCCGATCTCAGTCACGCCGGACAACGAGGACTCGGCCTCGGTGGTGTCGGTGTCGGGTTCCCGACCGTCGAACAGCGCGACGACGCTTTCGGCGACTTGCCGGACGCGTTCGATTTCTGTTGCCGCGTCATCGACCTCGGCGAGGATCAGCTTCTCCAGAGAAGCCCGGCCCTGTTCGATCCCGCCGGCAAGGGCGGCATGTGCGGGATCATCGAGCAGGCCGCGCTCTTTCGCCGCTTCGAGAAGCGCATCGAACGCGGCGTGCGCGTCCGCCATGCCGGGCAGGTCGTCGACGGCGAGGCTTGCGACGCTTCGAGCGAGCCGCTCTGACGAGGCGTCGCCTTTGCCTTGCTCCGCCTCGACTTCGCGGAGGGTGGCGTCGTCCGAGTTGGAGGGCTTGGCAGGTGCAGACATCAGCACCATCCGTATCGGTCTTTCAGCCCGAAAGACGCAATCTGAGATTGCACACACGGTGCTTATCCGACCTTAACGGACCTTCGCCGATGCTTCCGGCCGTTTTGGTCCACACCCATCTCCAACCACGAGGGAAGCTGAATGCTGACGACTAACACACTTCGAACCAAAGCCGTCATCGCCGCCGCGGTGGCACTTGTCCCGGCGATCGCCTCGGCCCAGGTGCTGACGCCTCTGGACACCTACGCGACCGGCATCTTCGACGACTCTGCGGCCGAAATCCCGGCCTATGACCCAGTCACGCAGCGTCTTTTCGTCACCAACGCCGCAGATGATGCCGTGGACGTTCTGGGCGTCTCTGCCACAGGACAGCTGAACTTCATCCAGCAGATCTCGTTCAACGGCAGCCCGAACAGCGTTGCTGTTAAGAACGGCGTGGCGGTGGTCGCACTCGAAGACTCGAACGACACGCAGCTGCCCGGGACTGTGGCGTTCTTCGATCCATCGACCCTCGCCCTCACTGGCACGGTTGGCGTCGGCGCGCTGCCCGACATGCTCACGTTCACGCCCGACGGATCGAAGATCCTTGTCGCGAATGAAGGCGAACCGAGCGACGACTACCTGACCGACCCGGAGGGCAGCGTCAGCATCATCGATGTCGCAACGCAGAACGTCACGACTGCCGACTTCACAAGCTTCAACGGCCAGGAGGCGGCGCTCAACGCCCAGGGCATCCGCATCTTCGGCCCCGGTGCCTCTGCCGCTCAGGACCTGGAGCCGGAGTACATCGCGATCTCACCCGACGGCTTGACCGCATTCGTCAGCTTGCAGGAGAACAACGCCTTCGCCACCGTCGACATTGCCACCAGCACGGTTACCGCGCTCACCAGCTACGGCACGAAGGATCACTCGCTGCTGGAAAACAGCTTCGACCCGAGCAACCGCGACGGCCCTGGCGGCGACGAGGCGATCAGTTTCGTCACCGCCGATGTCGCGGGCCTCTATCAGCCCGACGCGATCGCCAGCTACAGCGTCGGCGGCATGAACTTCATCGTGACCGCCAACGAAGGCGACGCCCGCGATTACGACGGTTTCAGCGAAGAGGTCCGCGTCGACGACCTCAACCTTGACCCTGCCATTTACCCGGACGCGGCAACGCTCCAGCTTGACGAGAACCTGGGTCGCCTTCGAACGAGCAGCGCGACCGGCGATCTGGACGGCGATGACGATGTCGATCAGATCTTCAGCTACGGTGCACGCTCGTTCAGCATCTTCGACGATGCGGGCAACCTCGTCTTCGACTCCGGCGACGACTTCGAGCGGCTGCTAGCAGCCGGGCTGCCGGCCAACTTCAATGCCAACAACGACGACAACGATTCGTTCGACAGCCGCAGCGACGACAAGGGCCCCGAACCCGAAGGCGTCGTCCTGGGCGACATCGACGGCCGGACCTACGCCTTCATCGGCCTGGAGCGGGTCGGCGGGATCATGGTCTACGACATCACCGACCCCAACGCGGTGTCGTTCGTCGACTACGTGAACAACCGCGACTTCGCGGAAGATGCGTCGCTCGAGGTCGCTGATCCGAATGACCCTATTGACACGATCGATGTCTCGAACCCTCTTGCAGGCGACCTCGGTCCCGAGGGTCTGGTCTTCATCGACGCCATCGACAGTCCGACGGGTTCGCCGCTGTTGGCGGTGACGAACGAGGTCAGCGGAACGACCACGCTCTTCAGCGTCGTCATCCCCGAGCCGACGACGGCAGGACTGCTCGGCGTCACCGCGATTGGCATGCTGCGTCGCCAACGGTGAGTCACAGCTTGTTGCAAGGCAGAGGCAGGGCGACTTCAGTCGCCCTGCCTTTCCTTTGCCTCGCGACGCATGATGGCAAGGCGATGGACGAAGATGGCAAACTCCTCCCGATTGCTCGCGGCGAGCGTCGCGCGCATCGTCTTCATCGCTCGTTCGTTGTCGCCCTGTGCGGCGTAGACCTCGGCAAGCGTGTCGAGGTACGCCGCCGTTCCCGGCGCGCCGGCTGTGGCAAGACCCGCGTAACGCTCGGCAGTATCGAGTCGGCGGCCGGATCGCGAGGCCATCCACGCAGCCTGATTCGCCAACATGGGCGACGATTCGAAGTTTGCGAGCAGCTTCTGGTACTCCGCCAACGCCTCTGCGAACAGCGTCGTCGCCTCTGTCTCACGGCCAGCCGCGTCGAGTTGCCGGACTCGGCCGATGACGAATGAAGTATCGACCGGCGCGATCGACAACGCCCGACGTCGCTCCCGCTCGACGGCAGCATCGTCGCCGTCGCTGGCGAGCGCACGCGACGAGTGGATTGCTGCTCTGATCGACACCGCCCTTGCAATCGGGTCCGACCGTGGCCAGGTGACATGAGCGCCAGTACCGAGTGCGCCGCGCACGTCCGATCGGGCAGAAAGAAGAAGCGCGATCGCATTGAGCCGAACCGCCTCTTCGTACTCACCGCTCTCTGTCGCAAAGACGGCAGCGCTGCTGGCGGTCAATTGGACAATCTCCGAGTTGGCCTGCTCGGCTGACTGGAGCAACGCCCAAGCCACAGCATTGCGAGACTCCGCCAAAGCGGCTTGCCTGCCCCGGGCGTCGAACGTGTCGGCATATTGCGCGAGTCGCAGCCTTGCCCGGGGATCATCGAGCGGCAGGCGAGCCGGGCTTACGATCGCGGCACCGACGCCTTCAAGCGCTACCGGCCAAGCAAGAGACGACCGATCGAGTCGCTGTACATCGGTGAGCAACGTCGCGAGTTCGGCCTCCGGCTGCAACGCCGTCGCCGCAAAGGCGGCCTCGATGCCAAGCTCGAAGGGGATCGGTGGAATCCGGGTGTTTCCACGACGGATCGCGCGAAGCGATCGAGCGACGTGCCAATTGCGCTGGCGTGCAAGGTCACTCTCCAGCTCCGGCACTTGAAACTCGGCATAGTCAGCGAATCGGTACGTCTCCCAGAACAACCCGAGCAACCCACGCGCGTTGTCAGCCGAGAGCCGCTCCGCCTCCTTGACATCGCCTGCCAGCGCAGCCGCTAGTGGTATCGACTGCACGCGAGCAATCTCAGTCAATTCCGCGTCTGTCTCTGCCAAGGCATCGGCGTCCGCGTCAGGATTGGCGAGCAGCGTCGCGAGTTCGATCACGCTGCTCACAAGCGACGACGTGTCATCAAAGGCGGGAACAGGCCGCCCGTGCAGAATCGCATGGGCCGTGATCGTCAGTGCACGATCGTCCACGCTCGGCTGCCAAGGG
>JBCDKH010000112.1 GCA_038746835.1 Planctomycetota bacterium
CAAACGGCGTGTCGTGCAGCTCGGCCAACGCCTGGTAGATGACCGTCTCGTCGGCACCGGTCTCGACCAGCACGCGTTCGAGCGCCCGGCCGGGGCTCTTGGCCAAGACACTCTTCGCCTGCTCGATCACATCGCCTGCGATGCGGCCTTGAAGGACGTCTTCGAGTGTGCGGGTGGCGACCTGCTCCTCGTCAGGCTGCCACAACCCCCCGAACGCGGCGGCGGGATCGGTCGTCGGGTCGAATAGAAGGCGTGGCATGGTTTGGCGTGGTGGAAGGGCTCGGTGTCTCTGTCATCCCTCGACTCCGCTTCGCTCCGCTCGGGATGACGGAGCGTGCTGCTTGACCGTGTCAGCGTCCGATGCGTGCGACGGCGGTGTGGTCGCCGCGACGCAGGGTGATGCCGTCGCGGGCGATGGCGACGACGGTCATGCCTTCGACGGTGTCGCCGACCTTGAGGAACTGCCCGTCGATCTGACACGTCGGGCGGGCGCCGAGCATGACGGTGCCGACGCTGAGTCCAGCGACGTCCTTTTCGAGGTCTTCGGCTGCCTCTTGGCGCAGGCGATCGCGCTCGGCGGCGAGTCGGCGGGCGTAGGCCTCGCTGACAGCGGCTTCATCGGCCTTGTCAGCCTCGTCGTCTTCGATGACGCGCCAAAAGGGATTGGTCTTGAGCGATTCCAGCGGCACCTGCTTGTCGCGGCTCAGCTCGCCGAAACGTCCCTTGATCGCTTCGCTGTCGGCGAGAAGCGCTTCGACCTCGCGTACTTGCTTCGCGCCGCCTTCGAGGAAGGTCTGGATGCTCTGCCGGTCGACCGGAGCGACATCGCCCTCGGCCGCCGCTGCGGAGGCGGGTCCGCCCGCACGCTGCTGCATGAGAAACAGGCCGCCAAGGGCCAGGGCACCCATGCCGACAAAGGCGATGCCCGTTCGGCTGAACTTGGGCTTGTCGTCCTCGGGCATGACGTAGTCGCCGTCACCTCCAGCGAGGCTGGCGGCAAACGAACGGTTGTCGCCCGTGGCGGACTCCTGCGGCATCGTCGGCTCTTCGTCCATGAGAGGGTCTCCGCGACAGACGTCGCATTCACAACACCACGCTGCAAATAGAAACTCACGTCATCCTGAGCGAAGCGCAGCGCAGTCGAAGGACCTCGTCTGAATCGCGCGCATGACACTGCAGGCGCGGTTCAGACGAGGTCCCTCGACTGCGCTCGGGATGACGGAGGTAGCTACCCCGCGCTGACGACCTCACCGGGAAGCGCTGCGGGTTCGAAGAAGATCGAGAGCGTCATCTGGGCTTCGGTCTCTCCGTCGCGTCCGTCGATCTTGCCGATGTCGAGTTCGGTGACGCGGGTGATGCGGTCCATCTGCTCGATCTGCAGGAGGTAGGCGTAGAAGCCTTCGAAGTCGCCGAGCATTTCGAGCTTGATCGGCTGCTCGCTGTAGTGGCTATCGCGGCGGACCTTGCCGGGCTCGAAGCGGCGAATCTCGAGGTTGTTTCGCTCGGCCGCGTGCCAGACGTCGCGCAGGGTCTGCTGGACGTCTTTCTCTCGCGGCAGCTTGGCCTCGAAGAAGTCGACCGCGTCGCGCAGGTCGTCGATGCGTCGTCCCAGGTCGTCGATGCCGCTGGTGGCAATTTCGAGGTCTTTGAGTTCCTGACTCTTCTGGGCCATCTCCTGGCGGTACTGCTCGCGACGATCGTCGACGCGTTTGAAGCCGAACCACCAGCTGCAGGCCAACAGGCCGACCATCGCGGAGAGAAGAACGAGTTCACGTAGTTGCAGTCGCATCAGATGCCTCCTTGATCGCCAGCGGCCAGGTCGGATTCGCCCAGAATCTGCTGTCGCGGTTCGACGGAGTCGTCAAGCTTGAGGGCAATGAGGAATCGTCGAAGGTCGACGCTGTCGTTGGTCCGCTTGTCTTCCTGCCGGACCCACATGAGGTCGACGCTGTCGAAGTAGCCGCCGCGGTTGAGGGCGTCGATGTAGTCGCTGACCTGGCCTTCGGTCAGGCTGGTTCCTTCAAGCGAGAGCGTCGTGTCGTATCGCAACGGCTGCGGACGCGGCGCGGGGGCCTTCTTTGCCCGTCGCGTCTTCTTGGCCGGAGCCGGCGGCGGAGCGGCTTTGATCTGCTTGGCCTCCAAGCCGGCCTTGGCCAGCACGACGCCGTGCGGCAGCGTGTTGGTGATCTCGGCCATCAGGTTGCTCCGCGGCATCTTTTCCAGCAGCGACGCACTCAGCTCCATCCGGTCGGCGACAGACTTCTGCCGCTGTCGCATCTGCTTCACCTGCTCGATGCGTCGCGTCGCGTCGGCGTAGCGGGCGTCGACCTGCGCGTACTCCGACTCGGCCTCGGCGAGTTCCTTCTCGCAAAGGTGCCACGTCCCGCCGATCGCGCAGACGGTCACGCCGAAGAGCGTCAGCAGCAGGACGTCCGCGCGACGCCTGGCGCGGTTCTCGGCGTAGTCGTCGGGCAGAAAGTCGAGGCCGGCGTCCTTCTTCTTGCCGCCGGCGTTTTTGAGGCGGTCGACGAGGCCGGCGAATCCGGATTTGGGGTCTGCTGAATCGGTCATGGCATCCTCCGTGATTTCAGGCGGCTTGACGAATCTCGCGACCGGGCAACATCGCCGCGGCAGCACCGAGTGCCAGGTTCAACTGCGGGCCGCTCTGCAGCTCGGGCAGCTCCAGGCGAACCGAGAAGTCCGCGACCTGCGCCAGCACGCCCACCTGCTTGGCGATGTCTCGGCAAAACGCCTCGGCCTTGGATCCGCCGCCCATGAAGATGAGGCGATCGATCGGCGACGAGGCGAACGTGGTGTCGTGGTAGCGACGGCATCGGACGATCTCGGCCGCGAGCTGACCGGCATGACCGCTCAGCGGGTGGGACGGTTGCTGCTGCGGTTGATCCGTGCTGCGACGCATCGCCGCGCCGAGCAGGGCGAACGACTCTTCCTCGGGAGGCTTGGGTTCGGGCTCGGGCTTCTCTGCGGACGGCATCGCAGCGCGGGCGGCCTCGAAGTCGAAGTCGATGTTGCGGGCGAACCGCAGTCCGGTCGGGCCGATGACGTACGCGCGGGCGTCGCGTCGGCCGAGGTCGAGCGCGAGCCAGACGTGGTTCGGGTCGTCGGTCCGCGTGTAGAACGTCGAGAGTGCGTCGCGAAGAGCAGCCGGTGCGGGTCGGAACGAGCGTGGCTCAAGACCTGCCTTCTCAACGCCGGCCACGAGTGCGGAGACGTCACGCTTGCGTGCGGCCGAGACGAGGACTTCGAGACGCGGGCCGTCTTTGGTGTGGACTTCGCCGGCCACCTCGTGCCGCAGCATTGCCTCGGCCGGGTCGAACGGGAGTTTGCCGGCGACTTCGAATCGCACGGCCTCGCCGAGGTCCATCGCGTCAAGCTTTGGTAGTCGAAGCGTGAGCCAGTGTTGCCGGCGCGACGGGAAGACGATGTCGGCCGCAGTGGCTTTGGTTCCGGCGGCGGTTTTGAGTCGGCGTAGGGCGTCGGGCAGCTTGGCGCAGAATGCGGCGAAGTCGTCGCAGCAGTCGTCGGCGACGTCCTGCGTCGCGAGGGCGGCGACGGTCGGGTGGGTCGGGCCGGGCTCGAGCTGGACGAGGCGCAGCTCGTTGGAGCCGAGGTCGATCCCGACGCGACCGGCGGCCGGCTTGGCGGCTTGACGAAGACTGTTGAGGAGACCCTTCATGGCGTTCGCGCCGGTACAACCGGCAGCCATGACCTACGTTTCCGCGCACGCTGCGGCAAACAATTCCGCGGCGATCGCGTCTGTCAGCTCCACACCACGCGTCGTCAGCCGAATCGACGTCACGTCCGATTCGATGAGACCGGCCTCTGCCAGTCGCGGCAGGGCGTCGCCGAACCAGGAGTCGACGGCGTCGCCGGTGCGTGCGGCAAAGTCGTCGCTATCGATGCCGCGGGTCATGCGGAGATTCAGCCACGCCAATTCGGCAGCGCGATCGGCGGGGGAAAGACGCTCGGCCTCGATTACAGGAAGGATGTCACTGCCGACGCGTCGTTCCCAGCGGCCCAGGTGTGGCTCGTTGCGCCAGCGGACGCCCGACGCGTGGCTCGCCGCCGCCGGGCCCAGGCCGAGGTAGTCGTCGCCCGACCAGCACGAGACGTTGTGCCGGCACTCGAAGCCGGGCGTGGCGAAGTTGCTCGTCTCGTAGGGCGACAGACCTGCGTCCGATAGCCGGCGTCGGACGAGGCGAAAGAGGTCCAGCTCCTCGTCTTCAGGCGTCGCAACAACTCGGCCGAGACGCCTGCGGACGTAGAGCGGCGTGTTCGGCTCATACGTCAGCGCGTAGCACGAGACGTGGTCGACGCCCGTCGCGATTGCGGCGTCGAGGCTCACGGCAAGCGACTCTGCGGTCTGGCCGGGAATCGCGTGGATGAGATCGATGCTCTGTCGGGCGATTCCGGCGTCACGAGCGGCCTCGACAGCCGGGGCGACGCAGGCGGGCTCGTGGTCGCGTTCGAGGGCTTGGAGTTCGGCGGGGACGAACGACTGGGCGCCGAGACTGACACGCGTCACGCCGATGTCGCGGAGCGTTTCGAAGTAGCCGGGCGTGACGTGGTTCGGGTTGACTTCGACGGTGAACTCGTCGACGCGTGAGAGGTCCAGGCGATCACGCAGGCCGCGGACGAGGCGGGCCATGTCGTCCGCTGGCAGCAGGCTCGGCGTGCCACCGCCGAAGAAGATCGTGCGGAACTCTGTGTCCGCGTCTGACCACAGATCAGCCTCGGTGAGGACAAGGTCGACGTAGCGCGCCATCCGCTCGGGCGACTGCCGCGTGATGCTGTAGAAGTCGCAGTAGTGGCACTTGTGCACGCAGAAGGGCACGTGCACGTAGAGCCCGCGAAAGTCGCTTGTCGTCCGCGTGACGTCCAGCGTGACGTCGCGTGGCGCATCGGTCACTGGGAGCGTCGCCACGGATGAGGTTAGTGCAAGCGATACCACCGTCATCCCGAGCGCAGTCGAGGGACCTCGTTTGGTTCTGTTGCGTCGATCAGACGAGGTCCTTCGACTCGCTGCGCTCGCTCAGGATGACGGAGTTAGCTCGCGACGGGCTCTGTCGGTTCGCTCGCGGGGCTTGCGTCTGCATAGACCCGGTAGCTGTAGCGAACACCGTCTTCGGTGGACGTGTCGCTGTAGCTTGTCGACGTCAGCTGTGCCAGCGTCTCCCACGCACCGCCGACGGGGCGGCGGTCGAGGCGGTATTGGAGGGCGTGGTTGACCGGGCTCCACGAGACGGCAATGCCGGTGGGCGTCGGACGGGCGTCGACGTCGGCGGGCGGTTGCTCCTGGACGAAGTGGCGGAACTCGCGGAAGCGGACGTCGACGCTGCCGTTGCTGCCCCCGGCACCGGCGACGCCGAGCGAGACGACGTCGCCGAGGTCGACGCGGGTTCGGCCGACCTCGGTCCAGGTCATGCCGTCGCTCGAGACGAGGCCGATTAGGTCGTCGCCGCGGCGGACGAGGCGGAGCCAGCCGGGCGTCTGGTCGGTGTCGCCGACGACCGCGGTCTGCCCGTCATCCGTGCCGCGTGCGGTGAGGCGGACGTCGTTGTCGCGGAGCTTGAGGAAGACATTGCTCGCACCGGCGTCGCCGGACGAACGTGCGACCAGGCCGGCCATCCAGTTGCCCGAGCCGTTGGCGTGGACGCGGACACCGACGTCGAAGTCGCCGCTGTGTCGGAAGCCGGCGAACTGGATCGCGTCCTCGAAGCCCCACGCGTCGCCGCCGGTGGCGGAGAGGTCGATGTGTTCGAAGTCGCGGACGATTCGCACGTCGCCTGTGGCGTTGCCGATCGAGCCGGTGTCGCGCGTGGTCGACGCGACCGCGGGTCCGGCGACGGGGTCAGACCAGCCGTTGAGGTCGGCCTCGCGTCGGACGCGGTAGTCGACGTCGCGATCGGAGGTCGCCTCGTCGAGGGCGGTGTTGCCATCGAATCGGCCGAGCGTGATCCAGTTGCCGTTGTCGAGGCGTCGCTGCAGGACGACGGCGTCGTCGCCGGTCCAGCTGACGAGGACGCCCGACTCGGTTCGCGTCGTCGACAGCGTCGGCGGCGTGGCGTCCAGGGCGGCGGGCGTGGTGAGCGTGATGACGGCGCTGGGCTGTCCGGTGCCGTCGTCGTTGAAGGCGCGGACGCGGTACTCGTAGGTGGAGCCGGTCTCGGCGGTGGCGTCGCGGAGGCTGGTGCTGCAGGTGGACGTGCGGGCCAGTTCCGACCACTCGCCGCCGGGCGTGCGACGTTCGATGAGGTAGCCGAGCACGTCGCCGTCGGCGGCGGGCCACTGGAGCGAGACGTCACGCGACTCGGCCGAGGCAGCAGGCGGTGTGACGCCGTCGCCGGGTGAGCCGGGTCGGTCGTCGGCGCGGACGGCTGAGACGATCGGCGAAGCGGTTTCGCCGGCGGCGTTGAAGCTGACGACGCGGTACTCGTACGTCGTGCCGCCGGTGGCCGTGAGGTCGGTGAAGGCGGTCGAGCCGGCGTCGAGCGTTTCAAGCACCTGCCAGGCCGTGTCGCCGGTGACGCGGCGTTCGACGCGGAAGCCGAGCTCATTGGGCGAGGCGTCGACCCAGGCCAGCGCGATGGCGTCGCCGGGTGTTGCGACCAGGCCGGTCGGGGCGACGGGCGGTTGCTGCTGGTACGTGCCGAAGTCGGCAAGCGCGGCGGTCGACGCGTTGGGCGAGTAGCTGGCGACGAAGCCGCCGACGCGGACGCTGGCACCCATCGGGATGGTGTCGCTGGTCGCGACGACGGTCCAGTTGAGGCCGTCTGCCGAGACATAGCCGGTGAACGTGTCGCCGGTCCGGACGAGCCGAAGGAAGGGTGAGTCGGGTCCGGTCGTGGTGCCGGTCGGCGGACGCGTCTCGCCGCCGACGGTGGAGCGCCAGCTCATGGCGACGTCGCCGCTGTAGCGGAGAGCGACGTTGGTGCTGGTGGGCGAAAGGTCGTCTCGGACCATCAGTCCGACTGCCGATGCGGGCGCGGCCTTGTCGAACGAGTCGACCTGCAGGATCACATCGAAGTCGCCCACGAAGAGTCGATGGGCGAAGTAGATGTCGTCGTCGTCGCCGAGGTCGGTGTTGTCGTTCGTCCCCGTGGCCGTGATGGTGAAGGCGTCGTTGTCGCCGGCGACGGCACCCGTGGCAGAGCCGATGGCGCTGCCGATCAGCACGTCGGCGGCGACGGTGGTGACGGTGACGGACGCATATGGCGCGCTCGCGGGGTTGAAGGCGTTGCGAGCGCGGACGCGGTACTCGAACGTCGTCGCCGGGGCGGCCTGGTTGTCGATGAAGCTCGTCTGGCTCGACGGGACGGCGTCGCTGAGGACCTGCCACGATCCGCCCGAGACGCGGCGCTCGACCACGAAGAACTCGGCGGACGGGACGGCGTCCCAGGTCAGGTTGACCTGCGAGCGAGTAACGGCCTCGGCGGTGAGGTTGGCCGGGGCGGCGAGATCGGCGGGGTTGCGCGGCGTGGTGACCGACAGCGGACCGGCGAGCGGGCCGGTGTAGGTGGTCGCGTCGACGACGTTGAGCGCGCGGATGTCGTACGCGTAGGTCGTCTCGGGTTGGACGGTGCTGTCGGTCCACGTGCGGGCACCGGCACCGAGCGTCGCGACGATGACGTTGTCGCGGCGAATCTCGAAGTGGGTCACTTGCTCGCCATCGTGCTGCCAGCTGACGATCGCGTTGTTCCACGACGGGACGACCATCAGGTTGGTCGGCGCGGCGATGTCGGCCGGGTCGGTGGGCGTGGTGACGGTCGCTACCGCGCTCGTTCCGCCGACGGTTCCGCCGGAGCCGAGGGTGACGACGCGGTAGCTGTACTCGGTCTCGGCGATGACGGTCGTGTCGCTGAAGGTCTCGGTGCCGGCTGGCAACTCGACGAGCAGGGCGAAGACGCCGTCGCTTCCCGCGCGTTCGATGCGGAAGCCGGCTTCGTTGTCGCTGGCGTCGTTCCAGGCGAGCTCGACGCGATCGAAGCTGGTCGCAGTCGCGGACAAGGCGACGGCGGCGGATAGGTCGGCGGGCGTGGTGACGGATGTCCCGGCGGCCGGGGCATCGCCGGCCGAGTTGAAGGCGATGACTCGGTAGTCGTACAACGTCGCACCGGCAACGGTCGTGTCGGTGTAGCCGGTGGCGTCGGCGTCGAGTGTTGTCAGCAGTGCGAACGTCCCACCATCGATGCGGCGTTCGACGCGGTAGCCGGTTTCGTCGTTGGCAACGTCGGTCCACGTCAGCACGACGGCCGTGTGATCCGGGGCCGAAGCGACCAGCGACGAGGCGGCGGCGGGAACGGACGGTGCGACCGGCCGAGCGACGGAGACCTCGGCGGAAGCCGTTCCGACGGTGCCGTGGTAGTCGACGGCGACAATCTGGTAGCGGTAGGTCGTCCCGGGGGCGGCCGTCGTGTCAAGGAAAGTCGTGCCGTCGGAAACAGTCGCGATGTCGACGAAGCTGCCAGCGACCTCGGCACGGCGAACGACGTACGAGCCGACGTTGCCCTCGCTGCTGGCGTCCCAGGTGAGCGAGACGCCGGACTGCGATCCGCCGGCGGCGACGTTGTCGACGGCGGAGGGCCCGCTGACGGGGCGGACGTTGCGGACGAGGTAGACGTTGTCCTGGTAGTCGAAGTTGCTGCCGCGGTAGCTGCCGCCGGTGTGCAGGTTACCGCCGTCACCGACGTTGTCCTGGCCGACGAGGTAGGTGTCGGGAATCAGGTTGCCGTTGTGGTCGTAGACGGCGAACCAGCGGAACGAGTGGAAGCCCGACTCGTCGATGCTGTTGTCCGGAGTGCGGTCCTCGTTGCGTGCAGGGTCGCTGTGCCAGATGCGCTCGACGGCAAAGCCGAACGCGGCCGAGCCGGGGTCGAATGTACCCATTGCGACGCCCGAGCCATTTTCCAGAAGCGGCAGGATGGTCTGCCCCTCGTCGATCTTGTGCCGGAAGAGCTGGCTGTAGCTTTCGGAGCCGACGGCATCGGTGGCGTCGTGCCAGAAGAAGGCGGTGTTCGGGTTGTAGCGTGGGCTGCCGGTGCCGTCCCACTGCGGGTCGCGCTGCTGGTGGAAGGCGGCGAGTTGGACGACCTCGACGTTGCCGGGGCCGGCCTTTTCCCAGTAAGCGCTGATGGTTTCCTGCCCGACGGCGTCGATGGAGCCGCCGGTGTTGGTGCCGGTGTCGTAGTCGGACAGGCCGGTATCGGGGCCGACGTCGATTTGGTAGCCGAACGCCCGGACGAGTTCGGCGAGGTTGGCCTCCTGGCTGACGGAGAAGCCGATCTGTTCGCTGGCGCGCTGCCACAGTCCGCCCAGGCCGATGTCGATGGCGGGCTGGTTTTCGTCGCTGGTGGAGATGGTGAGCGTGGCCTGCCGGATCTCGACGCGTTCGCTGCCGTCGCCCTCGAAGACGAAGCGGACGTCGATGTCGAAGAAGTCGCCGGGCTGAATGACGACGGGCGTCTGCAGGTCGGTGAAGACCTCGAAATCGGTCGAGCTGATCGTCGCGTCGAAGAGCGTCAGGCTGCCGCTGCCGTCGTTGTGGATGCGGACGGTGTTGAACTCGCGGACGGCGTTGGGCAGGACCGGGTCGAGGTCGCGAATCTTGTTGAACGCGAGGAAATCGTTCGACGGCGCGGCGGCGAGGTTTTCGAGCCTGGCCTCGCCCAGCACGGCGGGCGTGACGTTGCGGATGATGCCGACCAGGTCGTTCTGGTCGGTCGCGACGTCCCACTCTTCGAAGGTGAAGACATAGGCGTTGGGCACGACGTTGCCGTCGGTGTCGAGCAGGTGGAAGAAGCGGACCTTGCGTCGCTCGTCGGCCTCGGACTCCCACGTGTTGAGCGTGTCTTCGGAGTAGACGTCGCGTGGTCCGAAGTCGAAGAAGGTGGCGACCAAGCCGAAGTCGCCGGTCGGATCGAACGTTTGCGTGCCAACGGCTTCGGGGCGGATGGTTTGTGCGAAAACCTTGTCGATCGCGAAGAGGTCGTTCGCGCTGCCGGGGTTGCCGGCGGCATACCAAGCCAGAGCGCTGGTGTCGGTGAACGCGTTGGCGTTGCTGGTGCCAAAGGAGCTGAGCAGCTCAATCGTCACTGGTCCGTCGCCGGCCTTTGTGAGGAGCTGGGCGAGCACCTCGTCGCTGTTGGCAACGTCGGCCTGCTGCGGGTAGTCCGTGGTCGACGCATCCGGGTCACCCGTGACGATCGGAATCTCGTACAGGTCGAAGAGCCGCTGCAGGCTCGGCTCGTCGTTGCCGCCCTCGCCGGACGTGCCGAGGCCGCGGAGCCGGATGACGCGATCGGGCGAGGCCGGATCGTTGGATCGCAAGTGCAGTTCGGCGTCGAAGATGCGGACGGCGTCGGGGTCGAACTCTAGCGTGATCGTGATCGACTCGCCGGGTGCCAGCGTGGTCTCGGCAGGATCGCCCGAAACGACGCGGAAGAAGTCACGATCGTCGCCGAGCAGCGTGAGGGCGTCTGACGGGAAGGCGATGGTGCCGGTGGCGTGGTCGTTGGTGAGCGTGAACGAGATGGTCTCGTTGGTCGACGTGACGGCGTTGAAGAAGAGCGTCGGGCCGTTACCGAAGTCACGGGTCGGTGCGTCGTCGGCGAGGGTGCCGGCGTCGACGGGCGTGAGCAGGGTGATCTGGAGGTTGCCGCCGTTGGTGCGGAAGCCGGCCTCGACGACGTAGATGAAGCCGGTGGCCGGGTCGACGTCGAGGTCGAGCGGGTCGCTGAGTCCGCCCAGTCCGTTGCCGCCGGCGTAGGTGCGGGTGACGGTGCCCGTGGCCTCGTCGGTTTGGATGAACATGACGTCGTCGCCGCCGGAGTAGCGGGTGACGAGCAGCATGCCGTCGAGCGCGCCGCCGAAGTGGACGCCGCCCGAGTCGTACCGCACGACGCCGTTGGGGCTGACGTTCTGGCCGAAGTCGTGAACGAAGCCGACGAAGCCGGCTTCGGGCTGCGTGCCGACGGGGTACTGGCTGATCTCGCCGACGTCGGCCCCGAAGGTCGGGTTGCCGCCGGCAAGGACGTATTCGCCGCGGACCGGGTTCGGGTGGCCGTAGTAGCCGCCCTCGACGACGCGGTAGAGGACGTCGTTCTGCGTCTCGGTAACGCCGTTGATCGCCGGGACGGAGCCGTCGGGTGAGCCGGGCGTGTTACCACCGGCGGCCGAGCCGTTCGACGGGGCGTAGAGGTGGCCGGCGGGTGTCCAGACGAGGTCGTAAACGTTGCGAATGCCGGTCGCGTAGAGCTGGACGGGCGCGTTCGGTGCGTACGGGTCGTAGGTGCCCCCGTCTTCGGTCTTGACGTCGACGGTGCCGGTAATGGACCGCACGTCTGCCGCGAGGATGGCCGCGGTGAGGAGGCGTTCGGGGCGATTGCCCCACGTGTTGTCGGGCGCGCCCATCGCGGTGTTGCTGGGCACGACGAAGTAGAGCCTGCCGTCGGGGCCGAAGACGGGCTGGTTGTTCAGGTGGTCGTAGACGCTGCGTGGCAGGCCGACGATGATGTCGAGCTCGTTCTGCAGGTCGGCCCCGCTGAGCCGAGTGATCTTGCCGGTCCAGTCGTCGGCGGTTCGGTCGGAGTCGTCGCCGGGATCAACGAATTGGCCGTGGCTGACGTAGGCGACGAGACCCGCGGCCGAGGTGTCGAAGGCAATGCCGGTGATCAGTCGCGGCGCGACGCCGTCCGGCTCAGTGAGCGCGGCGAGCAGCGTGCCGGCGGACAGACTGCCGTCGGCGTTGACATCGAACCGGTGGACCTCGCCGTTGGCGGTGGTGGCGTACAGCTTGCCGTCGGGGCCGAACTCGACACCCGTCCACGCGGTGCCGATGGTGCTGGTCTGCGGCGTCTGTGTGAACGCGACCTCCGGCAGGCTCTCGGCGACCTTGATGCCGGTCGTGAAACCCGCGGTGAAGGGAACAAACGCGTTGCCCGCGACGTCGAGCACCTCGCTGGTGATGACGAACGTGTACGACTGTTCGGCCGCTAGCAGAAGCCTCGGCGTGAGCGTGATCGCGTCGCCGCCGCCCGACACCGTCACGGCCGCAGGCACGGCCTGGCCGGTGGCGTCGTCGATGAGGTAGATCGCGGTCGGCGTCGCGGTGGACGGGTCGATCGCACCACCCGGCAGGGCGATGTCGACCGCGACGC
>JBCDKH010000113.1 GCA_038746835.1 Planctomycetota bacterium
CCGCCGCGCGGGTATTGGCTGACGGCGACCTCTTTCACGCGGTCGGCTTCTCCCTGGACGATCGGCACGAGGGAGTGGCCATGCATGTCGCCCATCGGAGACAGGCCGGTCATTTCGAGGAGCGTCGGGTAGATGTCGAGGAACTCGACCGGGCTGGCGTTGGGGCCGACGGGGTCGTGACGCGGGTCGACGAAAATCAACGGTGAGCGTGTGGCCTGCTCGAAGTTGGAGTGCTTGCACCACATGGCGTGATCGCCGAGATGGAAGCCGTGGTCGCCCCAGAGCACGACGATCGTGTTGTCGGCCAGGCCGGTCTCGTCGAGGTGGGCCATGAGTTCACCGACCTGGGCGTCGATGTAGCTGACCGTGGCGTAGTAGCCGTGGATGAGGTCGTACTGCATCTCCTCTGGGATCGGGCCTTCGCGCGGGGTGTTGTACCCGCTGCGGAGTTCCCAGCCAGGTTGCGTGACGTAGTCGGGTGCACCTTCGGGCGCTTCCTGGAATGCCGCCAGCTCGATCGCGTCGCGGTCGTATATCGCCCAGTACTTTTCCGGGGCGTTGAACGGCAAGTGCGGCTTGTAGAAGCCGACTGCGAGGAAGAACGGCTCCTCACTCTGCGCAAAGCCGTCGAGACGCTCCTTGGCGACTTCCGTCATCGCGCCATCGTGGTACGCCTCATCGGGCACGTCGGCCCGATCAGTCGGCGGACGCCTCTCGGGGAAGACGAATCGGGCACGCTCGTGGTAGCCGCGCTTCGGGAAGTCTGGGTGTGCCTTGCGCTCCCTGACCTGCTCCACAACGTCTGGATCCTGGAAACCGAAGAACTCTCCGGCGGGTGAGCGGATGTTGATGAACGGCTCGGACCACGACACCGCGTCCATCGAGTTGAACCCGCCCGCACTTCGGTGGTCGAAGATCTTGCCCATGCCGATCGACTGGTAGCCGGCCAGCTTGAATCGCTGCGGCAGGGTCACGACGTCGGGCAGGTGATCGCGCATCTCGGTCTTGAGGTTCCAGACCTTGGTGATGTCCGGACGAAGGCCGGTGAGCAGCGAAACGCGACTGGGCGCACAGACCGCCTGCTGACAGTGGGCGTTGGTGAAGGCGACCCCACGCATCGACAGCTGGTCGAGGTTCGGCGTGACGGCAAAGCCGTCCCCGAACGCACCGATGGCAGGTTTGAGGTCGTCGACGGCGATGAACAGGACGTTCATCGGCCTCTCGTCCGCCGCAGCGGGCGACGTGTTCGTCGCAAGCGCGACGGCGATGCTGGCCAAGAGTGTCGTTAGGTGTTTCATCAGGTGTCCTCCGAGACTGTCACGTCGTGATCGCCGATTGTGCCATGAATCCAAGTGCGCCATTGGCGGGCTGACGCAATAAGGGTAAAACATTGCATCACATTTGCATAGCCGGCCGAACTATTCATTCTGGAGGAACTCATGCCCAACACCATCTCGACCCTGACTCTCGCCGCAGCATCAGCACTTGCACTCACGACCGCCACGTCCCAGGCGGACGTCATCGAGCAGTTCTTGTTCGATGACTCCTCGGGCACCGAGCTCGAAGGTGCGACCAACACCGGCACGCTCGGCAACGCGGCCTTCAACGCCGGCCTCGACTTCGAAGTCAACGGCGACGGCCAGTACATCATCGACAGCCAGGCACGGGCCTTTCCCAGGGCAGAAATCCCGAAGGTGTCAGAAGGGCAGATCTACTTCCGCGTCGACTTCGCGGGCTGGAACCTCGACGACCATCCCGGCAAGTTCCGCAACACCCAGTTCGGCCTCTTCGCAGACGCCGACCCGGACACTCAGGGCATCGAACAGCTCGTCGAGGTTCAGCTCAACCAGGTGAGCCGCTTTCCTGCCGGCCTCCGGTTCCGCTATTCCGACGGCGACTCGAAGCTGACGGAGCTGCCCGGCTTGAGCGGCCGGACCGACGGGCTCAGTCAGGTCGAGACCGACATGCACAGCATCGTCATCGGCCTTGACATCGCCAGCGGCAGCTACGCGATTTACGTCGATGACTCCGACGGCAAGGGCTACGAGGTCGCCGCGACCGGTACCACCCCGCCGCTGCCCGTCGACTCGATCCGCCTCGCTGTCAACGGCGACTACGACTCCGGCGACGACTTCGTCAGCATCGACAGCATTCAGCTCAGCAACGACGCGGCCGATTTCGGCGTCGAGCCGGTGCAGTGATCGACGTCATCCTCGGCGGATTCGGAGGTCGTGTGATTCGAAGACTGCTCGTGCCGTTCCTCGGGTGCTTGGTCATGTCGACGGGTGCGATCGTCGCTGCGCCGGCTGACCCGCCGATCCGTCTGGGGCAAGTTGGCTTCCTGCCGGGCGAGACCAAGGTCGTTGTCGTCGACGCGGCCCAGGTTGGCGATGCCGAATCGGCCATCGTCTTCCAGCTGGTTCCTGGCGGCGATGGCGAACGCAAGGTCGCGACCGTTCCGTTTGGGGAGGCCGTCGAGTCACCGGACACCGGCGAGGTGATCCGGCACGTCGACCTCACCGATCTGAACGAGCCCGGCCGTTACGCGATGGTTGTCGGGGATCATCGCGTTGCGTTCGACATCGCCGCCGATGCCTACGACCGGCCGCTTCGCATGGCGATCCGTTCGTTCACGGGTCAACGACACGGCATCGCCGTCTCGTTGGCGCCGGACTTTCCGCAGTTCGCGCACGGCGGGACGACGTCCACGCCGCTCGTCATTCACGGGCTGGCCGACGAGTCTCGGACCATGCCGTCGGTCCGGGGCTGGCACGATGCCGGCGACTTCGGTCGATACGTCGTCAACAGCGGCATCACCACGGGCACGCTTCTCTGGACGTGGGAGCTCCATCGGCAGACGCTTGAGCCGATGCAGCTCGACCTGCCGCCGGGCGACGAGCACTTGCCCGACTACCTCCGCGAGATCAAGTGGAATCTCGACTGGATGCTCTCGATGCAGGAGGAGCACGGAGGAACCTGGCACAAGGCGACCAAAGCACGATTCGCCGGCAAGTGGATGCCCGACGATCCGCGTGAGGCGAGGGCGACCGTCTACGCGATCGGTCGAGAAGCCAAGCCCGGCGAGCCACGCACTGTCACGGCCGCCACAGCCAACCTTGCTGCGGTCGCAGCGATCGCAGCGCGCGTCTATCGCGAGTACGACCCGGCCTACGCCGATCGATGCCTCGATGCCGCACGTCGAGCGTTTGCTTGGTGCGTTGAGCACCCCGACGCGACGTTTCTCCAGAATCCAACCGGCATTCACACCGGTGAGTACAAGGACGCCGACCCGGCCGACGAAATGCTGTGGGCCGCCGCGGAGCTGTTCCGCACAACGGGCGAGGCGACGTATGGGCAGTACTTCAAACGGCATCACGAGCGCTACAACCTCGCCTCGGCCGGTGCACCGTACTGGGGCAACGTCAGCGTGTTGGCACTGCTCGCCTACGCCATGATCGACGACGGCAACGGGGACCCGGCATTGCTCGAAAGGCTTCGAAAGGACGCAGCGACTAACTCCCAACGGATCGTCGATCGCATCGAAGGCAATCCGTATCGGATGCCGCTTTCCTCCAACGAGTACTTCTGGGGCAGCAACGGCATCGTCGCCAACTACGGGCTGATTCTGGCGGTCGCAGATCATCTCGAGCCGTCGCCTCGGTACAGGCAAGGTGTTCTCGACTGCCTGCACTACCTGCTCGGGCGCAACACGTTCGCGATGAGCTTCATGACCGGCGTCGGACATCGCTCGGTGCAAAACATCCACCACCGCCCGAGCATGGCTGACGGCGTCGACGCGCCTTGGCCCGGTTTGCTGGCGGGTGGTCCGAACGCGGGAGGCAAAACGCCACCCGCACGCCAGTGGGTCGATGACGCGTCGAACTACAGGGTCAACGAGAACGCCATCAACTGGAACGCACCCCTCGTCCTGATCCTCACGACCGCCGCCACCATCGACGAGGAGCTCGCGGGCTCGTAGCAGCGGCGTTTTCGCCGATTCGGCGAGGCGATGCGGCCTCGTAGCTCGGTCGGTACGATTACCGTCATGCTCGGGCGAGTTTCGGAACGACTCCTCGCTCTGCTGCAACTGACGCGGATGGCGCTGGTCTTCACAGCCGTCAGCAACGCGCTGGCGTCGCTGGCACTGCGTCATGACGATCGGGGCGACGTGCCGCCGACGCTGGTGATCGCGACGCTCGCGGTGGCGGTCGGCCTGTACGGGTTCGGGATGGCGCTCAACGACATCATCGACAGGCGTCGCGATCAGCAGTTGCAGGTGGCAAGGCCGCTGCCTAGCGGACGCATTGGCATCTGGTCGGCGATCGTGGTCGCTGGGCTCATGCTGGTCGTGGCCACAGCCGGGGGATGGCTGTTCCTCAAGACCAACGTCGACGCGGCGATGGCTTCGGCGGTGCTGCTGGCAGTGACGGTGCTGCTGATCGCCACGTACGACGCCGCAGGCAAGTACCTCGTCTGGGTCGGGTTGTTGCTGCTCGGGCTCGTGCGGTTTTTCCACGCGGCCATCCCGGCGCCGCACCTGCCGGTGGTATGGCACCCGCTGTTTTTGCTGAACCACGTCGCAATCATCTCGGCCGTCGCGTATCGGAGCGAGGCCAAACGGCCGCCGTTGGACGGGCGTCAGGTGGCGTACCTTGCGCTCGGGTTGGCAGCGCTCAACCTGGGATTGATCTTCACGCTGTTCTACCGCCGCGGGCTGGGTTTTGCGGAGTCCCTGCGAATCGAACCCGCCCTGCTGTTGCCCACCGCGGCCGCGATTGTGTTTGCGCTGCTCGGACGCTCCGTCCGTCGCAAGGCCAACGATCGCCGTGCAGCGGGCAAGGCACTGATCCTCTACGGCTTACTCTGGCTGATCGTCTACGACGCGCTGTTCGTCATCGGATACGTCGACGTGTGGTGGGGTTTGTCGCTGCTGATCCTCTGGCCGACGAGCTTTTTGGCGGTGAAGGCGATGCGGGTCTGGGCGAACATGACGGATGTGGCGCGTCGTCCGGAGTACGTGCGGGCGGACAGTCGGCTTTCTGGGCCAGCTTCGAGCCGGTAGCTGCTGTAGCCTGTAGCCGTGGCTCGCATGCGCGACATTCCGCACGTCTACCGACACGTCGGCGTGTGGACTTTCGTCAAACGCATATACAAACAGAGCTTTTTCGAGGACAATCTGCTCGTCTGGGCGGCAGCGCTGGCTTACTCGTGGCTGCTTGCGTTGTTTCCATTCGTGATCTTCAGCGTGTCGCTGGTGCCGCTGTTGCCAGATCGCGTGAAGCCGAGCGAAGACGACATCCTTAACGCTGTCGAGCAGGCGCTTGTCACCGGTGTCGAGCTACCCGAGGCCGCTGAAGACGACGCCGAAGAGGTCGTCAAGACGAATGAGGATTCGGTCGACTCCGATCTGCGCGAACCCGACGGTGCTGTACCGACGACGCTGCCCGCCACCCAGCCCGGTCCTGGCGAGCCGACACAACCAACCAGTCAGGATCGCCAGCCCGCGATCATCAGCCAGACGATTACATCGCTGGTCACGGAACTCATCAACGAGCCGCCGACGACGTTCCAGCTCGTCTTCAGCCTGTCGATTGCCCTGTTTCTTGCCAGCAACGGAGTCTCAATGACCATGGCCGGTTTGGACGAGTGCTACGACGTAGCGCCCGACAAAATCCGCTCGGTCTGGATCAACAAGCCAGTCGCGATGCTGCTGACGCTGACCCTTGCGATCCTGATCCTGACGACGGTCATCATCTTGCCCGTCGGCGGCGAGTTCATTTCCCGCGCTCAGGTCTGGCTTGAAGAGAAGGCGACTGAGTTGCCGGTCAGCTTTGGGTGGCTTCAGGTTCTCAGCCGCATTCTTCGGTGGTCGATCGGCCTGTTCCTGCTGCTGGCCAGTGTTGGCATCCTCTACCGCTTTGGCACGAGCGTGCGGACACGCCTTCATCTGTTCAGCCCGGGCACCGTCTTCACGGTCTTCATGTGGATCGCCACCGCATATGGCTTCAAGATCTATCTGACCCGACTCGGCGCCGCTGACAGCTACGCCCAGACCTACGGCGCTGTCGCGGGCGTGGCGATCCTGATGTTCCTGTTCTACGTCGACGCGCTGTTCCTGCTGATCGGTGCGGAGATCAACGCTGAACTCGACTTCATTCGCCTCGGCATCAAATCCGGCCCGCTTCCACCAGAGGAGCAAGCCGACGTCGCGCCGGCCTACGAACTCGATGAGGAAGATCTCGAACTCAAGGCCGAGCTTGAGGAGCGTCGGAGTTTCAACGTCAAGCCCGGACAGTCGCTCGACGGGTCGCCGTCGTCATCTTGAGACGAACACGACGGGCACGCTCTGCTGTGCCACGCGCCCGGCCAGCTCGTCGCGAACCGTCACCTTCAGTCGATGCCGGCCAGGTGCGGCGTGCGCCGGGAGCGTCATCAGGCCGCTAAGGAAAAAGTCGCGACGGACGCGACGAGAGACGTCACGCGCGGGCTTGGGCGGGAGGCTCATGACGGGCCGGCCTTGCTCGTCGTACAGCACAGCCGAGAGGCTTAGCCGGGTCAGCCATCGGCCGTCAGCTTGCTGCTCGCTCTGGAAGCCGTCCGCCTCGACGTACAGCACGACGCGATGTGGCCGACCGGCAGTGAACTCGGGGCCGACGGGCGTGTAATCGCCGAAGATGCGGACGCTGCTGCACAGCTCGGCAGTCGGCAGTGTCAGCCCGACCTCGCGACGCAGTGCCTCCGCGGCTTCGAGGATCGGACGGACCTGATCTTCGACGTCCGGCATTCCGCCGAGCGTGTCGCGGAACTCGGCCACGTGCTCGGCGACGGTCTCGACGAGGCGTCGCTCACTCGGCAGCAGACCGGAGAGATCGCCTACGGGCTTGCCGGAGATGGCTGCGTCGAGCTGGCGGTCGAATGCCGACGCGGCCGTGGCTGGGAGCGGCTCCTCGAAGCTCGCCAGCGTCGGCTCGGGTTCTGGTGCAGGCTGTTCGAGCGGCTCGACGGTGATCGGAGTTGCGGCGACGGTTTCGGAACGCGTCAGCGGCTCGACTTCGCTCGTGGCCGTGAGGTGAGCGGGCGTTCGGAGGTCGACGCTGCCGTCGGTCGTGGGCAAGTCGAACGGAGAAATCGCCGTCTGTGTCGGCGGCGCTTCGAGCCTCGCTCGGAGCTGGGCCAGCTCCACCTCGACGGCAGACAGCTTCGGATCGACCGGCGGCGGATCGTCGATGGGCGTCGTCGGCTCCGCCAGAACGGGGGCCGGTGCCGCTTCGATCCGCAGCGGCTGTTCCGGCGACGTGGACGCACACCCGGCCAGGACCATCGCGGCCGACAACAAGCTGGCATGGGCAACAACAGAGGATGGTCGCATCGTCGATCCGTCGGTGAAATGACAGCGGCCCTCCTGGCCACCGGCAGCAGTCTATCGCACTCGATTCGAATTGCACGACGCCGAGCCGTCGAACGGGCGTTTCTCGGTCGTGAAACGCGGCCGGTCGCGGTACAACAAGGAGGCCCGATCGAACCTGCCAGCCACGCCGAACGACCCAGCCTTGACCAGAGCCCCTGCCGACTCGCCTTCGTCGCACACCAGCCCGTCCTACCCGCAAGAGGTCGGCCGGGGCACGACGCTGCTGAGTCACCTCAAGCTCTTCCGCAACGGCAGCGCCGGAACCAACGGCGAAAGCCGAGTCCCACCCGAAGACGAACAACCGCTTCGCGGCGACCTGTACAGCAGCGACCAGCTCGCCCAGCACGCCAAGACCCTCGCCGGCTGGCACGAAATCGATGACGAGCCCTTCGGACCCGAGCCGCTGCTCGATCGGCTCAGCCAGAACCGAGGTGTTCTCGACGAGGCCTACGACCGCGTCGTCCGAGCTGCGGAAAAAGGTCGCCGCATCACGCCGGCTGCCGAGTGGCTGGTCGACAATTTCTACCTGATCGAACGCCAGCTCCGCCTGGCCGCACGGCACTTGCCCAAGCGCTACGCGACCGAGTTGCCACGCCTTAAGACCGGCACCAACGCCGGTCGGCCGCGTGTGTACGACCTGGCCTTGGAGCTGATCACCCACGTCGATGGCCAGGTCGACGCGCCAGCGCTGGACCAGTTCGTCGGCAGCTATCAGTCGGTCTCGCCGTTGCGGCTCGGCGAGCTCTGGGCGGTGCCGATCATGCTGCGGTTCGGCCTGCTGGAAAACCTGCGCCGTGTCGCCGCCCGCGTCGCCGCCCAGCAGCGCGACCACGACCTCGCCGCCGCGTGGGCCAAGCGCATGCTTGCGGCCGCGCGCAAGGACCCCAAAGGCGTCGTCCGCGTCCTGGCCGACATGCACGCTGCACTCGAGTCCGAGCCCGGCAGCACGACGCCGGCGGATCCGGAGCTGTCGCACGAGGCACTGCGACTGACCAGCGCGTTCGTCAGCGAGTTCGCAAGGCGCCTGCAAGGCCAGGGACCGGCACTCGCATTTCCGCTGGAATGGCTCGAACAGGCGCTGGCCGAGCAAGGCGCGACGATCCGACAGCTCGAACAGGTCGAGAGCCAGCGGCAGGCGTCAGACCAGGTCTCGATCGGCAACTCGATCGGTTCGCTCCGCTTCGTCGAGAGCCACGACTGGGCCACGTGGGTCGAGAGCGTCAGCGTCGTCGAACGCGTGCTTCGCAACGACCCGGCCGGCGTTTATGCGGAGCAGGACTTCAAATCGCGCGACCGGTATCGCCACGTCGTCGAGAAGATCGCGCGTCGAAGCCCGTACACGGAGCTGCAAGTCGCCGAGCTCGCCGTCGGCCTTGCCCGCGACAGTGGCGGCCAAGCTAACTCCAGCGGTGCGAACGGCACGCTGACGGTGGACGTGCGTCGCGAGCACGTCGGCCACTACCTCGTCGGCGGAGGACGACCGCTGCTCGACCGCGCCGCCGGCATGAGGCCGACGCTGCGGCAGCGACTCGGCCGGCTTTGCAACGCGGCGCCGGTCTTCCTGCTCGTCGCTGGCGTGGTGTTCCCGGCGATCCTGGGGACTCTGCTCGTGGTCTGGCACTCGTGGCAGACGGGCATGGCCATCGCGTTTGCGGCGATGCTCGTGCTACCCGTCTTCGTCGCCGCAACGCAGCCGGCGGTCGGACTGATCAACTGGCTCATCACCAAGCTCGCCGAGCCACGTCGACTGCCACGCCTCCGGTTCGAAGATGGCATTCCCGCCGAAGCCAAGACGGCCGTCGTTGTCCCGGCGATACTGTCGAGCGTCGAGCAGTTCGACGACCTCGTCGCGTCGATGGAGATCCGGTTCCTCGGCAACGGCGATCCGAACCTGCTCTTCGTTCTGCTCACGGACTTCCCAGACGCCGAGGCCGAGACGCTCGACACCGACGACGCCCTTCTCGATCACGCACGGACCGCTGTCGACCAGCTCAACCAGCGCTACGACTTCGAGACCGGCGAGAAGTTCATGCTTCTCCATCGCCCACGACTTTGGAATGAGTCGGAGGGCGTCTGGATGGGACGCGAGCGGAAGCGTGGCAAGCTCGACGACTTCAACAAGCTGCTCACCTCGCCCGGCCGCGACGGCGACCCCGCGATGCGAGCCTTCTCCACGAGCATCGCCGCACGCGAGCGGCTGTATGACGTCGAGTACGTGATCGTCCTCGACAGCGACACGCAACTGCCACGCGACACCGCAAGGCAGCTGGTCGGCGTGATGCACCACCCGCTCAACCGACCCGCCTACGACAACAAGCTCGGCCGAGTCATCGACGGGTACGGCATCCTTCAGCCGCGTGTCGATGTGAATCTGGTCGACGCGCACGAGTCGTTCTTCAGTCGGCTCGCTGCGGGTGACGTCGGAATCGATCCGTACACGCACGCGGTCAGCGACGTCTACCAAGACGCGTTCGGCGAAGGCAGCTTCGTCGGCAAAGGCATCTACCACGCCGCCACCTTTGTGAAGGCCTGCGGCGGACGGTTTCGCGACAACCAGATTCTGTCGCACGACCTGATCGAGAGCGCTTTCGCACGCTCCGGCCTCGCGGGCGACGTCGTGCTGTACGAAGACACGCCCTCCAGCTACGTCGCCGATGTCGCGAGGCGCCAACGGTGGGTCCGCGGCGACTGGCAACTCGTCAGTCATCTCCTGCCGTGGCACAAGACGGCCGACGGGCGAGCTTGCGGGACAACGCTGTCGAACCTGTCGCGTTGGAAGCTGCTCGACAACCTTCGTCGGAGCCTGGTTCCGATCGCGATGCTCTTCACGCTGCTCATCGCCGCGGTCGCGGTGCCGGGCGACTTCTGGGCGTGGGCGCTTCTGGCGGTCGGCTTCTACTTCGTCCCACCGATCTGCACGTGGCTCGCCGGAGTCGTCGGCGATTTGTTTGCGACCGAGGCCGAGGAGTCGCTGGCGGCGGGGCTCCGCGAGGGTATTCACGGGCTGATGCCCGACCTGGTCCGTTCGTCGATGAATCTCGTCCTTTTGCCGTACGAGGCGTGGATTCACAGCGTCGCGATCGTCAAGACGGGCTGGCGTCTGCTTGTGACACGCAAGCACCTGCTTGAGTGGCGAACCGCTGCCGAGGCTGAACGACTGGCTCGCCGTGACCACGCGAGTTATTGGGAAGCGATGTGGCCGGGCTGGCTCATCGCGGTCGCACTGGTCGGCTGGCTCTTCGCCTTCGCTGCCGAGACGTCCGCCGTCGTGGCGGCGGTTGCGCTGGCATTGCCGTGGATCGCGAGTCCGACGCTGGCGTTCCTCATCAGTCGGCCGACGCGCCAGAAGCCACTCGACAAGCAGCTCGCCGCACGCGACCAGCGGTTCCTTCGGAAGGTGACGCGACGCACGTGGTCGTTCTTCGACCGGTACGTCGCCGCCGCGGATCACTATCTGCCACCGGACAACGTGCAGGAAGTGCCCGAAGAACGCATCGCCCCGCGGACCAGCCCGACGAACATCGGGCTCGGCCTGCTGTCGCATCTGGCGGCGCACGACTTCGGCTACGTCACGCTGGGCCAGCTGCTCGATCGCGTCGGACGCATGCTCGAATCCTCCGGACGACTTGAGCGACACGAGTCGGGCCACTTTTTCAACTGGTACGACACGCGTCGTCTGGCCCCGCTGGAGCCGCGGTACGTTTCGGCCGTCGACAGCGGCAACTTCGTCGCCTCGCTGCACGTCCTGTCGCGCGGCGTCCGGCAGCTCGTCCACGAGTCGCCCATTCGCCGCGAGCAGTGGAACGGCATCGCCGACACGATTCGGCTGTTCCTCGACACGTGCCGCGGTCTCGAACGCGTGCGGCTGCTCGAAGACCAGGGCGAGGCACCGCCGGAGCCGCGTGTGGTCGCGCTGCCGGAGTCGCTGGAGCGAAGACTCGAACAACTCGCGAGCGAGTGCTCGGGCGAAGTCGGCTCGGCCGGACCGGCCAAGCTAAGTGGTGCCAAGCTGCTGCTGCAGAAGCTCAGCGTCGCCGCTGCCGAAGCCGTCGAAGCGACGCGCAACGCGCCCGACGAACATCGCCGATGGGCGACGGAGCTGGAACGCCACGTCGGCCGATTCGCCGAAGAGTTGCATCACCTCTGCCCGTGGGTCGACCTGGTCGGACCGGCTCGGCCGTATCAGCCGGGCGACTCTGTCTCGCGTGATCGGCTCGTGCTGATCGAGTCGTCACTGGCCGCGCTCGAGTCGTACCCGTCTCTCCGCTACGTCGCCGATCTGCGGAACGAAGTCATTCCTGCCGCTGTCGCGCTGGCCGATGAGGTCGACACGGCGACGCTCCGGCCGCACGCGGACCTGCCCTACTTCAAACGCCTCGTCCGCATCCTCAGCGACGCCGCCGACCGCGCCGCCAGTCGCATCGACACGCTCAAAGGCCTCGCCGACACCGCAGACGATCTGGCCAAGGCGGACTGGTCGCTCATGTTCGACAGAGGCCGACGTCTTTTGCACATCGGCTACAACGCGTCGGATCGCCGGCTCGATGCAGGACACTACGACCTGCTCGCCAGCGAGATGCGGCTCGGCAGCTTCGCGCTGGTCGCGTCCGGCGACCTGCCCCAAGAGCACTGGTTCGCGCTCGGCCGGCAGGTCACGCGTGCAGGTGGCCA
>JBCDKH010000114.1 GCA_038746835.1 Planctomycetota bacterium
CCGACGCGTCATGCGGGAGTACAACGTCAGCGGCATCCCGATCGTCGACACGCCCCGCCGCTCCATCCTCGAGGCCGAGGCCGAGCGGTCGGAGATCGGTAAGTCGAAGCTGCTGGGCATCCTGACGCGGCGCGACCTGAAGTGGCAGGACGACGACAACCGAGCCGTCGGCGAGATCATGACACAGGGCAAACTCGTCACCGCCCCGCCCGAGACCAACCTGAAGGACGCCAGCCGCATCCTGCACGAATCGAAAGTCGAGAAGCTCCTGCTCGTCGACGACGACGGCCGACTCGCCGGCCTGATCACGATGCGCGACGTCGACAAGCTCCACCAGTCGCCCCACGCCTGCAAAGACGATCGCGGCCGACTTCGCGTCGGCGCAGCCGTCGGTGTCGGGCAGCTGGAACGCGTAGCAGGGCTGGTCGAGGCAGGCGTCGACGTCGTCTGCGTCGACACCGCCCACGGCCACAGCGAGAACGTGCTCAAGACGGTTCGCGCCGTGAAGGACGCCCACGACATCGACGTCGTCGCTGGCAACGTCGCGACGGCCGAGGGTGCGAAAGACCTCATCGACGCCGGTGCGGACGCGGTGAAGGTCGGCATTGGGCCGGGCTCGATCTGCACGACGCGCGTCGTGACGGGCGTCGGCGTCCCGCAGATCACGGCGATCCTGAACGCGATCGGCACGGCGGGCGAGGTGCCGGTCATCGCCGACGGCGGCATCCGCATGTCGGGCGACATCACCAAGGCCCTGGCGGCCGGGGCGTCGTGCTGCATGCTCGGCAGCCTCTTCGCGGGGCTCGACGAGTCGCCGGGCGAGCTCATCATCCACGCCGGTCGTCGCTACAAGACGTACCGCGGCATGGGCAGCCTCGGAGCGATGGTCAAGGGCTCGGCCGATCGGTACGGGCAGAAGTCGACCTCGCCAGGCGGCAAGCTCGTGCCGGAAGGCGTCGAGGGCCGAATCCCCTACCGTGGGCCGCTGCGCGACTTCGTCTACCAGCTCGTCGGCGGCGTACGAGCCGGTATGGGTTACTGCGGCACGCCGACGATCGACGAGTTACGTCGCGACGCTCGCTTCTGTCGGATCTCGTCGGCCGGCATGGTCGAGAGCCATCCGCACGATCTGCAGATCACGCAGGAGTCGCCGAACTACACGATCGATACGGCCGGGCGGTGACGGGAACGCTGGTTTCCTTTGGCCAATGACAACGGCCCGCTCCGGAAGGAGCGGGCCGTTGCGTTGGATTGATCCCGGCGTTTCGGCCGGTGGTTGTTGCAGGACTTAGAGCTCGTCGTCGCTGAACAGCGAGTCTGCCGGAGCGGCGACCGACTGACCGAAGTTGGCACGCAGGATGCCGAAGTCGGCCAGGTTGACCGAACCGTCCAGGTTGAAGTCGGCGCTCAGGAAGCCATCGACAGGCGTGCCGCCGAAGTTGGAACGCAGGATGCCGAAGTCGGCCAGGTTCACGCTGCGGCTGCGATCGGCGTCGCCGGCGAGGAAGAAGTCCTCGATGAACGGCGACGAGACAAGCGTGGCACCGCCAGAGTTGGCAACGCCGGCCGTGTCCAGCGAGAACTCGTAGTTGCCGTTGGTCAGCAGGCTGCCCTGGACCAGCGGAACCAGCGAGAACGTCGCCGTGTTCGTCAGCATGTCGAACCCGACGGTCGCCGTCGTGCTGTCAATCTGCGTGTTGGTCGTCTGGTTCGTGACGATCAGGTCCGCACCCGTCAGGCTGGCCGAGACGTCCTGGTCGAACTCGAAGACGACTTCGAGGAAGGCCGCGTCGTACGACGAGGTGACCACTTCCGGCGGAGCGGCCGAGAGTTCGACGGCACCGATGTCGACGAAGTCGTCGACGACCATCGGATCATCGAACACGCGATCGAACGGAGCACCACGCTGGTCGAAGACAAGCGCGATGTCGTCCAGGCTCTCGTCGGCAGGCGTGTCCGGATCGTCACCGGCAACGTTGTCCGGACCCGGATTAACCGCCAGTGCCGGGGCACCGTTGTCAATCGCGTCGCTGCCCGGCAGCGGCAGGTGGTTCTGGGTGAAGCCACCGTTGGTCGCCAGCGGAGCCAGCGCCGGCGAGTCGGTCGCGAAGCCGGCCGGCGTTGCCGGGGTGAGCTCATCACCATCGAAGTCGAAGGTGATGTCGGTCCCGAGGATGGTGTTGCTTGCCGTCTCACCGACACCGAACGTCGAGCCACCAGGCAGGGCAGCGGTCGTGCCGAAGTTGGCCGGCTCCTGGACCTGCGGGGTCAGCGGATCGCCGTCGTCGTCCGTGAAGCCGGTGTTGCCGGCGAGGAACGAGTTGACGATGGTGAAGCTGCTGGCGTCGTCCAGGAACGTGTCGGTTGGCTGGATGACGATCGCCGAGTCCAAGCCGTCGTTGAAGACGACCGTCGACTGGGTGATGCTGATGGCAAAGGCCGGATCGACCGTTGCACCGGTGTCGCCGAACGCGCTGAAGCTCATGCCGGCGCGAGCGTCGGAGGTGTTGCCGGAGAACGTCGACTGGACGATCGTGACGTTGTAGACGTCAGCACCGAAGCCGACGGCAGGGTCGGTCGTGCTGATCTGGACTTCCAGGGCACCGCCGAAGCCGTAGTCGGGGCCGAACGTGTCGGGATCGACGGGGGCTGTCTGGTTGACGGCGCTGTTGCCGCTGAACTCAGAGTTGGTGATAAGCAGCTCGGTGTCTGCAGCCCAAAGGCCACCACCGGAACCGCCATCGCCCACCGCACCGAGCACTTCGTTATCAACGAATCGCGTGTTGTCGAAGCTGACGCTGCCGCTGTCGGCCAGAACGCCACCGCCGAGCGACGATGCCGTGTTGTTCGAGATGGTGGTGCCCGTCACAACAAGCCCGAGGTCACCGATCGGATCTCGCCCGAACTGCGACGTCGCACTAAGCGAGGTGTCACGCTCAAGCCCGATCGAGGTATCGCGTACGCCGCGTGCCTCAAGATCGACGAAGTCATTCCGGTTCTCGGAAGTCGTTACCGTGGCCAGAGGACCGGCAGGGGTGACCGGGGCAGGATTTGCCGAGGGGCCCATGCGTGCCGGCAGCGGAGCGTCCAGGCCGAAGTAGATGAACCCGCCGCCGAACGTAGCGGTGTTGTCATCGAACGTGCTGCCGTCGACGATGATCTGGCCCGTGAAGAACTCGCCACCTTCTGGCCCGTCAACCGGGTCGAGGTAGGCACCGCCGCCGCTGGTGGTCACCGTGTTGCCCGTCAGCGTTACGTTCGTCAGCGTCGCAGGGGCGGCCTGGATCATGAACCCGCCGCCGAAGTTGGCGTTGTTGCCCGTGATCACGGCGTCCGTGACTGTCGTCTGCGTGAACGCGCGGATCGCGCCGCCGCCGCCTGCACCGCTCGGGTTCTCAGCGGCCAGGTTGTTCGTGTACGTGCCGCCGTTGATCGTCAGCGTGCCGGCACTGCCGAAGATGGCACCACCGCTCGAGCCCGAGTCCGGGTCGGAGGCGACGTTGCCCGTCGCCGTCACGTCATTGAGCGTGGTGTTGCCGATGCTGATGACCGCACCGCCGTCACCGGCCTCGTTGTCGATGAACGACGTGCCGTTGGCGACGAACGTCGCCAGGTTCTCGACGAAGACCGAGCCGCCCGAGCCACGCGTCGGGTTGAGCGGGTCGGTCAGATCAGCGGCGATGTTGCCGTTGGTGAGCACCAGGCCGTTGAGCGTCAGGCTCGAGACCAGGTCGGCCATGCCGTCGTCGGTCGTGTCGCCGTCGATGCCGAAGTGCCGGCTGGCGTCGTTGGCGTCGAGGGTCACGCCCGCTGCCGAGTCGGTGATCGTCAGGTCGCTGGCGGCGAAGTCGGTGCCGATGATGATCTGGCCCTCAGCGAGCGTGATCGTCTGCGGCGTGGCGAAGACCGTCGGATCGAAGACGATCTCGTCGGCGCCCGGCGAGGCCTCGGCCTCCAGGACCGCTTCGCGAAGCGTGGTCAGGCCGTCCAGCTCGTCGGTCACGTCCGAGATCGTGTCGACGGTGAACGTGGCCAGAAGACGGCGGGTCTCGAGGTTCTCGATCAGCCGATTACGGGTTGCCTTGCGGCGAGTAGGGGTCGTTTGACGCATCGATTCAGCCCTTCGGAACTAAGTCCGGGTATTTGGTGGTGAAACTTACAAACAGATGGTGCGTGGACGTATGTGTCCGCGGCGAATGCACCCACCATGGGCACTTCTTCCCGCAACACATGAACGACGGACGCACCGGGCCGCCAGGAGGGCAATACCTCGGCAGCGCACCATCGCCGACCCTCGCACGAGCGAAGGCCTTATAATGTTCGCAACGTTAATCGTCCGGGCGCAGAAGGCCAACGAAAATTGATCGGGCACGCCCAACCCGACCCTCGGACCGGCGATTTCGGGCCGCAACACCGGCTTCGGACTCGCAGTTGGCACAACTTTCCCAGCTTTCACGCCCGTCGAAATTGGCTCAGCGGCGCAGGAGACACGTCTCGTAAGACGTGGGGCAGGCTGACGTGCTGGGTGAACTCGCGTCGCATCGACACACGTTGACATTTGTGGCTTGGAGTGATGCCGAACGTTCGACGCGCCCGCTGACGCGGGGGCTACGTCGCACGCGAGGTGCTGTGCACCTCAATCATCTGACTGCAGTCCGAGCTCTTTGACCTTCTTGTTCAGCGTGTTGCGGTTGATGCCCAGGAAGTCGGCGGCACGCGTCTTCACGCCGCCGCACTTGGACAACGCACGCTCGATCAACGCACCTTCGACCGCATCGATCGCGACACTGTGGATGTGCCCCTCGTCGGCTTCGGTCCCGGAAACGGCGACCTCCGCAAGCCGACGCGACAGCTGGTCGACCGTCGCTTCGCTGGTCGCTCCGCCGGCACTTCGGCCCTGCTGGGCGAACATTCGGACGCTCAGTGGCAGCAGCTCCTCCTTAAAGTCGTCCGTCGCACTCAGCACGACCGCCCTCTCGACGGCGTTCTCCAGCTCGCGAACGTTGCCGGGCCACGGGTACCGCGTCAGCAGCGTCAACAGATCGCGGCTGATGCGACGCAGGTTCCGGTTGTTCTCGCGATTGAACCGCTCCAAGAAGTGGTCCAGCAAGGCTGGGATGTCCTCGCGCCGATTGCGCAGCGGCGGGAGGAAAACGCTGACGACGTTCAGCCGGTAGAACAGGTCCTCGCGAAAGTTCTCCTGCGCCACCTCTTCCTGAAGGTCGACGTTGGTGGCGGCGATCACGCGGACGTCGACCTTGACGGTCTCCGTGTCGCCGACGCGTTCGAACTCGCGTTCCTGGAGGACGCGGAGCAGCTTCACCTGCAGCTGCGGCTCCATGGTTCCGATCTCGTCGAGGAAAATCGTCCCACCGTCCGCCGCCTCGAATCGGCCGATCTTGTCACGGATCGCGCCCGTGAAGCTTCCCTTCACGTGACCGAAGAGCTCGGATTCCAGCAGTGTGCCGGTCAGGGCACCGCAGTTCACACGGATGAACGGTTTGTCGTTTCGGGGCGAGTTGTAGTGGATCGCCTTGGCGATCATCTCCTTACCGGTGCCGGTTTCTCCCAGGATCAGCACGGTCGCCCGGCTGGTCGCGACCTGGCCGACGGTCGCGAATACCTCGTTCATGGCGGGCGAATCGCCGATGACGTTCTCGAACTTGAACCGGCCGCGCAGGTCGTGGCGGAGCCGCTGGTTTTCCTCGATCAGCTCCTCCTTTTGCCGCAGGACCATGCGGTTGATCTGGATCGCCTGGGCCAGCAGCGCGGCGACGATCTCGAGGAACTCGGCGTCGTCGTTCAGCTCGGCATCGCTCCGATGCGACAGGTCGACCGCCAACGCGCCAACCGGTCGATCGTCGACGCGGATCGGCACACAGATGAAGCTGACCTGATCGCTCGATCCGCCCTCGACGTCGTTGAGGTTGAGCCGACTTGTCCGGTTTAGGAAGTCGGGCTCGTTGCGAATGTCGGGAACGATGCGCGGCCTGCCGGTCGCGACCACGTTGCCGGTCACACCTTCGCCGAGGCTGAATCGGTTTTTTCGGATGTCGTCGCCCGAAAGTCCGACGGCGGCTTCGGTCCGCAGTTCGCCGGTGGCTTCGTCGAGGACGACCAGCGTGCCACGCCGCAGGCCCAGCCGGTCGCTGATAGCCATCATCATGGCCTTGAAGGCGTCGCTGAGCTCCAGCGTGCTCGACATGATCCGCCCGAGGTCGGCCAGGGTCCGCTTTTCCGTTGCCGGCCGATCGCCACCGACGACGGCCGAGCCGGAAGCCGGGTCTTCCTCCGTCGAGCGTTGCGGTTCTCTCATGCACACAAAGTAAGCGGCCGACCTGCCCGTTGCACGCGCAAACAATTCGAGCCGTTGACACACTGCCCGCCGACTAGGCAGGCTCACCACTATGCCAACCGCCGTCGTAACCGGAGCCAACCGCGGAATCGGACTCGAGTTCACCCGTCAGCTCCTGCTCGACGGCTACACCGTTTTCGCCGCTTGCCGAAAGCCCGAAGACGCTGCCGAGCTGCAGCAGCTCGCCGAGTCGTCCGACGGGCGTTGCCGCGTCGTACCGCTCGACGTGGCTGACGAGCAAAGCTGCCGTGCCCTGCCGGATCACGTCGACAGAGCCGTCGATCTCCTGATCAACAACGCCGGCGTGCACGGGCCGAAGGAACTCGACCAGCAGCAGCTCGGCGGGATCGTCAGCCAGGACGCACAGCACGTGTTCGCCGTCAACGTCGTCGGGCCGATGCTCGTGACGCAAGCGCTGCTCGATCGTCTCGGCAGCGGCTCGAAAGTGCTGATGCTCAGCAGCGGCCTGGGCTCAATCGCCTGTATCCGAGCCGGTCGCCCGATGGTCTACGCGGCGAGCAAGGCGGCGCTCAACATGCTGTCGCGCGGCTTCGGCATGGACCTGGTCGACCGGGGCATCACGTGCGTGGCGATCCAACCGGGCTGGGTCCGCACCGACATGGGCGGGCCGGACGCGGACATCTCCGTCGAGGAGTCCGTCACCGCCATGCTCGCGACCGTCAAGACGCTCGGGCCAGCCGACGCCGGTCGATTCATCGGCCTGGATGGTGCCGATTTTCCCTGGTAATCGACCGGTTTCGGCCTGCAATCAGAGACCCGCAGCCTGCTTGAGGGCTTCGGCCTTGTCGGTCTTCTCCCAGCTGAATCCACCCTCGGCATCTGGCTCTCGGCCAAAGTGGCCGTGGCGGGCGGTGCGGTGGAAGATCGGCTTGAGCAGACCCAGCTCGGCGATCAGACCCTTGGGCGTCAGCTTGAAGTGCTCGCGAATCAGGTCGCTGATCTTGGCCTCGTCGATCTTGGCTGTGCCGAAGGTCGTGACGTTGACGCTGACCGGGTGCGCGACGCCGATCGCGTAGGCGAGCTGAACCTCGCACTGGTCTGCAAGTCCTGCGGCCACAACGTTTTTCGCGACGTAGCGGGCGAGATAAGCCGCGCTGCGATCGACCTTGCTGGGGTCCTTGCCGCTGAACGCCCCGCCGCCATGCCGGCCTCTGCCGCCGTAGGTGTCGACGATGATCTTGCGACCCGTCAGGCCCGCGTCCCCGTGCGGCCCGCCGATGACGAAGATGCCCGTCGGGTTGATGTGGTATGTGACCGCGTCCTTCCCCTTGGGCAGGTATTTTTCAGGGATACACGGCAAAATCGCCTTCTCGATCAGCTCCTGCTTCGCCGCATCGGTGATCACGCCGGCCTCGACGACGGACTCGTCGTGCTGGGTGCTGACGACGACCGTGTCGACGCGGAGCGGCTGATTGTGCTCGTCGTACTCGACGGTGACCTGGCTCTTGGAGTCGGGCCGAAGCCACGTCATTTCACCGTTTTTCCTGAGTTCTGCGAGCTTCTCGACGATGCGGTGGCTCAGGTGAATCGGCAGCGGCATAAGCGCGTCGGTCTCCCGGCACGCGTAGCCGAACATGAGACCCTGGTCGCCCGCGCCCTGCTCCTCGGTGTCCTTGCCCTCGGCATTGTCCACGCCGCGAGCGATGTCGGCCGACTGCTCGTGGACGGCCGTGAGCACACCACAGGAGTCGCAATCGAATCGCATGGCGGGGTCCGTGTAGCCGATTTCGCGGATCGTCTCGCGTGCGATCTCGAGCATGTCCACGTAGACCTTGCTCCTAACCTCCCCAGCCAGAACGACTTGGCCGGTGGTCACCAGCGTCTCGACAGCACACCGGACGTCGGCGACGTTCTCGCCCTTGTTGATCGTCTCGGTCAGCAACGCGTCCAGAATGGCATCGCTGATCTGGTCGGCCACCTTGTCCGGGTGACCCATGCTCACGCTTTCGCTGGTGAACAGGTAGTGATTTTCGGGAAGGTCGACGTTGGAATTCGCGGGCACGGCAGCTCCTAGCGCATGGGCGGCTTGAGGGGAAATGAGGGTCGCCAGCGTATGCATTGACGCCGGCGATGCCACCGATGCACGACGTGGCCCACGTGGAGCGCGGACGCCGCCGGCAAAAATGCTTTGGTTTTCAAGGAAAAATCAACAAAACAGCGCAGCCGCGGGCTTACCGCCCGCGGTCCGCTCGTTCGGTGCCGCCATATCACGCTGGTTGAACGGCGGGCTGTAAGCCCACGGCTACCGAGCTGGCTCAGTTCAGTTCCGCGTCGCTCGCGCTCGCTCCAGCTGCCGTCTCTGCCTCCTGCTCGGGCGTTGCCATCCGCACCTGCGGCAGCGGGCCCAGCGGGACCTTCGGCTTCGCTAACTCGTTGCGGGACAAGATCGCAGGGCCCGGCACGATGCCCAGCCGGACCAGACCGGCAGCGACCTCGTTGTCGGAGGGCTCGATCCGGTACGCCTGCGTCAGCATCTCCTCGGCGGCGATGTCCTGGCGAATGCTCTCCAGGTACAGGCCGAAGCTCTTGGCCACAAACAAGTCGCGCTTGTCGAGCCGGCGGGCCGACTGGAACGCCGCGATCGCCGAGTCGGGCTGGCCGGCGTTGGCGAAGGCTTTGGCGACGATCAGCTTCTTCTCGACGTCTCCCGAGCTCTGCGAGTCGAGCGTCGCCGTCATCGTGCCGTCGGCGTCGATGAGCGCCAGCGTCCGCGCGTATTCGTCGATAATCAGCTCGCGGTACGGCTTGTCGGCTCGGCCGCGGGCCGTCATTACTCGGGTATCCAGGGCGGTCCGGAAAGATGCCAAGGCAGCCTTGTTGTTACCCGCCGCCAACCGCGTTTGACCTAGGTGTGTGTGCGCCTTGTAGTCGCGCGGGTTGTTGGCGACGTGCTCGGAAAAAATCTCGGCCGCGGTCTCATAGTCGCCCTCGTTGAGCGCGATGCGACCCATCGATCGCTCGGTGGTCGAGAACGTGATGGCCGAGGTGCACCCACCGGCAAGCAATGCAGCAGCAGCAACCCCGGCGGCGGCCGAGATGAGACGGAAGTTCAAGAAAGGCATGGCGGCTACCTCCTGTAGCGTGGAGTCGGCGACGGACCTCGTGTCCACCGCGGCGACAGGCAATGCCGCCGCCGAAACTTTAATGTCACGAGCCCGCGACGCAAGCCCGGCAGGCGTCCGCTCCTTCCATGACGACGCTCGACCCCGAGATTCCCGCCAAATCCGCCCGAAGTCGATGGACGACGGCGATCAAGTGGGCCGTCGCGATCGTCGTCCTCACGTTCGTCACCCTCGCCGTTCGCCGGCAGCTGGGGGACGCCGACTTCTCCGGGCTGACGGTTCGGCCGATGTGGCTCGTCGCAGCCGTGCTCTCGCTTCCACAGATGTACTTCGCGATCGCGCTCAGTGAGCGGTCGCTTGTCGACACGCTCGCGCAGAAGCGACTGACACTCGCCGAGCTTCTGCCGGCCGCGTGGATTCCGATGCTCGGCAAGTTCGTCCCCGGCAAAGTCGCCGCCGCGGGAACGGCCGTCGTGCTGCTCAAACGGCTCGGCGTCCCGGCGACCACGGCCGTCGGCGTCTTCCTGCTGCTGGACGCGATGCCACTCATGACCGGCACGCTCCTCGGCGGGGGCCTGCTCGTCGACCCGGCCCTCCGCGAGCAATTCCCGGCGGCACCGTGGCTGCTGGTTGGCCTGATCGTCGTCGGCCTCGTCGCACTCAGCCCGCCCGTCTTCAGCCGACTCGCCAACGGCACGCTTCGTCTGCTCCGGCGACCGCCGCTGCCGAGGGTGCCCGGGCCGCGGGACTACGTCGTGCCGCTGGTGATGTCGCTGGTGCAATGGCTCTTCAACGGCCTGGCCGTCTGGTGTGCGGCGATGGCGTTTCTCCCCGAGGCCGACATTGCCGCCCTGCCGCAGACGATCTGCGTGACAGCGCTGGTGATGTGCCTCAGCTACTTCGGCGCGCTCGTCACCCCCAGCGGCCTGGGCGTCCGCGAAGGGGTGTTTATTCCCTTGCTCACGCTTCTCGTCGGCTTGCCTGCAGCCACAGCGACGGCGGTCTTCATGCGACTGAACCACACGATGGTGGAACTCGTGTTGAGTTCCATTGGGCTCGTGATGCTGCGGGGGTCGTTGGTTGAAACGCAAAGGCACAAAGAGGCAAAGGACCGCAAAGCAGAGGATGAAGTGGATCGTGAAAAAGCCTCGCCCTCACTCTGAACTTTGCGGCTCATTGCCTCTTTGAGCCTTTGCGTTTCCCGAACAGCTCTACTCTGGCGGTCATGCCACTCGTCAACGAGAACTTCCTCAACCTCCAAGCCGGGTATCTCTTTCCGGAGATCGCCCGGCGCGTGCGCGAGCATCAGGCGGCCAACCCGGAGGCGAAGCTCATCAAGCTCGGCATTGGCGACGTCACCGAGCCGCTTGCGCCGGCGGTGGCCGAGGCGATGAAGAAGGCCGTCGACGAGATGACGACCCACGTCGGCTTCCGCGGCTACGGCCCCGGCGAGGGGTACGAGTTCCTCCGCCACGCCATCGCCGAGAACGACTTTCGCACCCGCGGCTGCGACGTGGCCGATGACGAGGTCTTCATCAGCGACGGCTCCAAGTGCGACGCCGCCAACTTTCTCGACGTGCTCGGCCCGGGCAACACGATCGCGGTCACCGACCCGGTCTATCCGGTCTACGTCGACACCAACGTCATGGCCGGCAACGCCACCAAAGCCGGAGACGACGGCCGCTACGGCGGGCTGGTCTACCTCGAAGCGGGCGAGGCCAACGGCTTTGCGCCCGAGCTGCCGAGCGAGCGGGTGGACGTGATCTACCTCTGTTTCCCGAACAACCCGACGGGTGCGGTCGCGAGCCGTGAGACGCTGACCAAGTGGGTCGCCTACGCCCGCGAGCACGGCAGCGTGATCCTCTTCGACGCCGCGTACGAGGGCTTCATCCGCGACCCGGCCATCCCGCACAGCATCTACGAGATCGAGGGTGCCCGCGAGTGTGCCGTCGAGTTCCGCAGCTTCAGCAAGACGGCCGGTTTCACTGGGACGCGGTGTGCGTTCACGGTGGTGCCCAAGTCGCTGCAGGGCCGGACGAAAGCGGGCGAATCGATCGCGATGCACGGCCTGTGGAGCCGTCGGCAGAACACGAAGTTCAACGGCGTCGGCTACGTCGTCCAGCGCGGCGCGGAAGCCGCGTACAGCGAGGCCGGCAAACAGCAGATCGCAGGTCTGGTCGACGGCTACATGGCCAACGCCGACCTCATCAAGACCGGCCTCGAGTCCGCCGGCCTGACCGTTTTCGGCGGTGACAACGCTCCGTACGCCTGGGTGAAATGCCCCGCCGGCGTCACGTCCTGGGACATGTTCGACAAGCTGCTCCAGGAGGCCGGCGTCGTCTGCACGCCCGGCAGTGGCTTTGGCCAATGTGGCGAAGGCTACTTCCGACTCAGCGCGTTCAACAGTCGAGCGAACGTCGAAGAGGCGATCGCCCGTGTGAAATCGGCGCTCGCATGAATCGCGTGTCGCTCGCGTCTCTGTGATGAAGCCGGTCGTCAGAGAGCAGCTTCGGTTGAAAGACCTGTCACGGTCGACCATCGCTACGGTCGACGGTGCACCCGCGCCAGGAGCGAGTCGAGCCGGAGGTGCTGGCGCGGTGGAAAGAGAAGCAGGAGAAGC
>JBCDKH010000115.1 GCA_038746835.1 Planctomycetota bacterium
CTTGAGCATCCACGTCATCAGCCAGGTCGGCTACATGATCCTCGGCATCGCACTCGCACTCGCGGCTGGTGTACCCGAAGCCGGCGAGCTCGCGATGGCGGCGACGCTGCTCTACATGGTCCAGCACATGATCGTCAAATGCAGCCTTTTCCTCTGCGGCGGGCTCATCGAGAAGTATGGCGGGACCGACGAGCTGTCGGGCGTTGGTTCGTTGCTCACGCGGGATCGCTGGCTGGCGACGGTCTTCCTCATTGCCGCCCTATCGCTCGTCGGCCTGCCACCGTTGTCTGGCTTCTTCGGAAAATACCTTCTGATTCTCGCCAGCTTCCAGCGGTTCGACGCCTGGGGCGTCTTTCTTGGGATCGTGGCGGTGGCGACGGGCGCGTTGACGCTGCTCAGCATGGCAAAGATCTGGAGCTACGCGTTCTGGTCGCCGGCGCCGGAGGGATCGTTGTCGCAAACGCTGCCGCCCGAGTTCCGCCCGCCCCAGCGGACGATCGCACTTGTCGCGACGACGTCGCTCGTCGTGCTCGCCCTGACGGTCGGCCTGTTCGCCCACGTCTACTTTGAACTGGCAAGCAAGGCAGGCAAGGGCATCATTCATCCTGACGCCTACGTCACCGCCGTTCTTGGCGAACGCGTGGCTTCAACCATGGTGCCGGCAAACGAGGAGGTGACACCGTGAGTCTGTTTCTGGTTAATGTGCTTCTTGCGGCGATGTGGGTGCTGCTCTGGGGAGACCTGTCGCTCTACACCATCGTTCTGGGATTCGCCTTCGGCTACGCCGTGCTTTGGCTGTTCGCCCGCCTCCGAGGCCACGACACGCTCTGGAACGCCTACGGCCGACGGCTGTTCGGACTGTTCACGTTCGGCATCTACTTCTTCGGACAGCTCGTCAAGAGCAACTGGCAGATCGCGCGGCAAATCCTCTCGCCCGGGCTCGATATTGACCCCAGGATCATCCGTTATGACGTCACAGGCTTGTCGACTGCTGAGATCACCATCCTGAGCAACGCGATCACGCTCACGCCAGGAACGCTCGTCATCGACTCGCGGACACGTGGCGACCGCACACTGCTCTACATCCACTGCCTTTTCGCCGAAGACCGCGAGACGCAGATCGAGGAGATCGACACGCTCCGGCACCACATGGAGCGCGACGTCTTCTTCAAAGGCCCGCCAACGCCGACGGCCATCGCGACAAGGGGGACGCTGGCATGACGACCGACGAATTGGTTGAGTGGTCGACGCTTCTAGGCGTTGTGTTTCTCGTCGCGGGCATCGGCATGTGCCTCTACCGCATCGTTCGCGGGCCGACGCTCGCCGACCGCGGCGTTGCGGCAGACACGATGGGTGTCCAACTGCTCGGGCTCGTCATCGTGCTGACTATCCGCTGGGGCGAGCTCCTGTTCGTCGACGGCATGCTCGTTATCGCCCTGCTCAGCTTCGCAGGCACCGTCGCAATCGCCCAGTTCATCGCCAGGCCGTATCTCCAGCCACAGGACGAACAACGGGAGGGATCGTCATGAGTGGCATTATCTACTCACTGTTTGATGTCTTCACCGCGTTGCTCGTGTTGTCGGGGATTTTCTTCATGTTCGTCGGAGCGGTCGGCATGCTGCGACTGCCCGACGCTTACTGCCGAAGCCACGCCGCCAGCAAGTGCGTGACGCTCGGCATCGTCGGCCTGTTGGCCGCGTTGGTCGTTTTCGTTGCGACGGCGCCGGAAGAGCCGCTGCCGTCCGATCCTGCGGAGGTCGAGCTTGTCACCACGGCCGACGAGCCCACACTCATCGCGTTCACCAAAGCTCTGCTGGTCGTGGTCTTCGTCTTCGTCGCGGCACCAATCGGCTCGCACATGCTAGCGCGCGCCGCCCACATTGCAGGGGTGACGATGTGGTCCGGAAGTCTCGGAGACGAACTCCAGGAAGACACGCGCTCCTAGCGACCATTCACGAGCTTCCGCACGGTCGACTCAAGCTGCTCAAGGTCGACCGGCTTGACGAGATGTTCCGAAAACCCTGCCTCCCGAGACCGGCGGACGTCGGTCTCGGTTCCGTAGCCACTGAGCGCGATCGCCGGCGGGTGATTGTGTGGCAGCGATGACAGAAGGTCCGTGCCGTTTCCATCGGGAAGGCCGATGTCGGAGATGATCAAATCGAAGGACTGCTCGTCAAAGAGCCGCCTTCCCTCGCCCACACTGCCTGCTCGAACCACCTTGGCTTCGAACTGAAGCTGCAGGAATCTCGACATGAGTTTCGACGTGTCGTCGTGGTCTTCGACCAGCAGGATCCGCCCGACACTCAGGTCGGACCTGGCGTCTGGCGCGTTGAAGCTCGGTCCACGCTGTCGAAGGCTCTTGGCGGGCAGTCGCAGTGTGAACGTCGCCCCGCGACCGAGGCCTTCGCTGTGCGCGACGAGCGATCCGCCGTGCGCGTCAGCGAGATGCCGGCTGATCGCCAGCCCAAGCCCGAGTCCCCCGAACGTGCGGTTCATCCCAGGGCCGCCCTGCTCAAAGGCATCGAAGATCGATCGAAGCCGTGACGGCTCGATGCCCAGACCGTCGTCCGTCACCGAGCAGCAAACACTCTTGCCGTCGTCGTCGGTAAATGTCCTGACCGCGATGCTGCCCTCGGCCTCGGTGAATTTCACTGCGTTCTTGATCAGGTTCCAGACGACCTGCTGGATTCGTGCCGGATCGACGACGGTTCCAAGCGGCTTGGACGTGACGTCGAGCTTGAGATCCAGCCGCTTGTCGAAGACGTCCTGCTCGCAGATATCGACCGCGTGTTGGACGACCTCGTTCAAGTCACTCGGGCGGCGCGTCAGCTGGAGTTTACCGCGGGCAATGCGAGTCAAATCGAGCAGATCGTCGATCAGTCGAACCTCCAGCTCGACATTGCGACGCATCGTGTCGAGTGTCTCGACAATCATCGATCGGGTGTCATCCGATTCGAGGTCGTGCTGCTTCCCGACAACACTCGCCAGCATCTGAGCTCCGGCCACCACGGGTGTGAGTGGCGTTCGCAGCTCGTGGCTCAATACCGCCAGAAACTCGCTCTTTGCGCGGTTCGCCTGCTCGGCCAGCTCCCGCGCACGGTCGGCGGAAATGCGGGCATTGATCGCGTTCTCCTTCGCCTCCCGCAGCATGCGTTCGCTGCGTTTGCGGTCCGTGATGTCCAGCAGCACGCAGCCGACGGTCCTGAACGACTCGACTTCGTCCATCGCCGGATCGCCGCCGGGAGCGGCTGCCACTTCGCCGTCGAGTGGCTCCCCAGCCGGAAAAAAGCTTGCCAGAAACCAGCGAGGCCCCATGCCATCGTGTGGAAGCGAAGCGCCGAGTTCCGTGCCGATGACCGGATGACCCGTGGCGAAGACCCGTCGAAGGTGCTGGCGAATCTCTTCCATCAAGCTGGGGTCGTCGGTGTCGTCGATGCGCGACCGCTTATCGCCCAAGCCCGTCATGCTCGTGAGCTGAGCGTTGTGCTGCACCAGCCGAGCGGTGCGATCAAAAAAGCCAAAGCCCACCGGCGCTCCAGCCAGTAACGAACGAAGTCGCCCAGACGTCTCGGCCAGGTTCTGGTTGGCAGCTTCGGCCCGCTCGTTGACCTCTTCGAGCTGTTCGTTTCGACGATTCAGCTCGGATTGCTGCCTCTCAAGCTCCGCCTTTTGCGCGGCGAGCAGCTGTTCCTTCCTGTGCAGATCCGTCACGTCCTGAACGACGACGTTGAGCCCCAGTGGTGAACCGCCTTCCGCGGCGAAGACAGGGCTGCAGTTCCAGAGGATCGTCCGGACCTCGTCGGGCTTGCCCTCGTCCCCGCCGAGCGCGAGGTCGATCTGGACGCGCTTGCGCATGCCGTCTTCCAGAGCACCGCGGCTGGCGTGCTCGACCTGACGCCAGACGTGATCAGGCAGGGCTTCTTGCGCAAGCCGTCCGATCCAATCGGCACTCGCAAGGCCGATGAGCCGTGGCATGGCGGTGTTGATCTTCGTGAACTTCAGGTCGGTATCGAGCAGTGCTAGTCCCGCCGGTGCCTCTCGATAGGTGGCCTCCAACTCGGCGACACGCCGGGCATTGGCCTCCTGGCTCTGCCGCAGCTGGGTTATCTGCTCATGGCGATCGTTGACGTCGTAGTTGACGCCGATGAGCCTCGATTCGCCGTTGGCGTCGACGCGTCGTCCAATCCCCGCGATCCAGCAGTTGTCGCCGTTTCGACGGGCGATACGAAACTCGGAGTTGAAGCTCGCCGCGGTCCCTTCGATCACGGCCCGCGTCTCGCTGTGCACACGCTGACGGTCGCGTTCATCGATCCGCGCGAAAAACTGATCGACCGGCACGGTGCCATTGTCCGACGCATCGAGATCGAACAGCTGGAGCACGCGTGGGTCAGCCGTGACCTCGTCGGTTCCGACGTGCCAACTCCACGTACCCATCTGTCCCGCATCGAGCGCGTGACGAAGCTGGCGTGTCGCATCGTCCGCAACCCGCTCAGCCGCAACGCGCGCAGCCTTGGCCTCGCGCATCGTCCGTCGCTTGACGAGCGCGTTCAGCAACAGCCTTGCGTTTCGGCGCGTGAGACGATGGTGCTCGCGAGCGCGCTCGATCGTCCGGCAGAGCTGCACGCGAGGACGTTCGGGGTCATCGCCCGGCTGCAGCTCTGACTTGTCGAGATAGTCGCCCGCGCCGAGTCGTATGAGTTCCGCGGCCAGGGCAATGCTTCCGGCACCGGTGAGCACAACGACCGGACATGGCGTGGTTCCGACAAATTGCGGTTGTCTTCGCGACTCTTGAGTGAGCCACTGCAGGAACTCCGCTGCCGAGCCATCGGGCAGATGGTTGTCGAGGATCAACAGGTCAAAACGGCTCGCGTCGACCGCCCTGCCGCCCTCTGCCAGCGTCCCGACGCGCTCGACGTGGCAGTCGGACGTTGCACGGAGCAAACGTTCCAGCAGCTTGGCGTCTTCGTCCGAGTCCTCGATGAGCAGGACCGCCTCGCTAGGCGGTGCTTCGTGTAGCTCGTCGCTGCCGCGGGGCATGGGGCAAGGAAGTCTACGAGCAACAAGCGATCGTCGCGGGCGAGCTAGCCCTCGAGCGTGAACCAGACGGTCGTGCCCTGCTCGCCGTCGGGTCGGCCGGTGATCCACATCCGACCTCCATGCCGCTCGACCGCCTGCTTCGAGATCGTCAGCCCTGCACCAGAGCCACCCCCGAACGCGTCGCGCGAGTGGAGGCGTCGGAAGATGCGAAAGACGTCTTCCCGCTGAGCGACCGGAATGCCAATGCCGTTGTCCCGAACAAAAAACACATGGCGGCCTCCAACCGCATTCGCCTCGGCACGAGCCGAGTCGGTATCCGCAGCGGCGATCGCTGCCGCGCGTTTGACTCGACCGATCTCGATGATGGGGTCCACGTCGGACACGTACTTCATCGCGTTGACCACCAAGTTCTGCACGACTTCGTACACGCGCTCTCGGTCGGCCCGGATGTTCGGCAGCACGTCCGCAACCTGGACTGTCGCGTTGGTCTCGCGAATGCGGACGTCGAGCGTCTCCACAACCTCACTCACGACCTCTCGGTAAGAGAACGATGCACGCCGCAATCGGCTCTGCCCGAGCTTCGCGTAGCGGAGCAGGCTCGACATCAGGCCGTCGGTTCGGACCGTCAGCTTCTGGATTGTCTTGAGTCGATCAAGGACCTCGGAGTCGAGTTGCTCGCCGAAGTCTTCGAGCGTGAAGCTCGCCAGCGAGTTGATACCGCGGATCGGCTCGCGCAAATCGTGCCCCGCCGCGTAGGCAAAGCGTGTCAGTTCGGAGTTGCTGACTTCCAGCTGCTCGTTGAGCGATGTCAGGTCCTCAAAGTGGCGAACGACGATGTCGACCAGGGCGCGGCGCAGCTCGCGAACGCTCGCAACGTCCTCGGGCGACCAAGGCTCACTTCGGCCGCGGACCTCTTCCTGCCAGCGGTCGAAGCTCTTCCGTGGAGAAAGCCTGCCTTCGATATCGCGGGTCGCCTTGTTGTTTGGGTCGCCGCCCCAATTGACCGTGTGAACCTGCTCTGGCCGAACCCAGACCAGCAACGTGCCATCCGTCGAGAGCGGCATCGCGAGGACGCCGCTTGCGAGCTGCCGCACCTCCTCTTCATCGGCGAGGCTTGGCTCTTCGAGCGTGAGGCGATCGGTGACGAAGATCGCATCGTCGCCCACCGCAGCCGCGACCTTCGATCGAGCGTGGACGGCAATCGCACGCAGGGCTTTGTCCGAAGGGACACTCCCCGTCGACACGATGCCGCTGCTGCCCACAGCCGCGGCACCGGCGGCATCGACGAGGCGGAGGATCGACGCGTCGTCCCGGAGCAAAGCCTCTGTCAACTTCACGCTCTTTTCCAACGCCGCATTCGTCACGCTGATGACCGCCTGCTGAATCCCGCGACGCTTCGCAAGCAAATCGCTCTGCTGCCGAATCCGCCGCATCGCGATCGTCGAGCTGACCTGTCGGCCGATGAGTTCGCACACGCTGAGCCGCGCAGCGTCCATCAGCCTCGGTCCGCCGTAGTGATGGCACGCCACCAAACCCCACAGTCGCTCGGGCCCACTTTCGGCGTGGCGCTGATCCGGAAGGCTGATCGTGAGCGTCGCTGAGACGCCCATGTTCTGCAGGTACTCGATGTGGATTGGCGACACGCTTCGCAGCAACGCGTTGGACAAGTCCAGCTTCGACCGTCCCTCAACCTCATGGCCGATCAGTGGCACGGGGGCGTAACCCATGTCCGGGATGAGTCGGATCCAGTTCTGCAGGTAGAGCCGATGTGCCTGACGCGGAATGTCGGTCGCCGGATAGTTGAGGCCGAGGAAGCTGCCAAGTTCCTCCTCTTTACCTGGTGAAATTGCCTCGGCGATGATCGATCCGTTGAGCTCTTCGTCAAAGCGATAGATCATCGCTCGGTCGAAGCCGGTCACCCGCTGAACCTGCCTCGCGACTGCCTGGAAAAGGCCGATGTCGTCGCGGGCACTCTGGACGCTCATCATGAGTGTCCGCAGCTCATCGATCGCGAGCGACGCATCGACCCCGCCGGACCGGTCGCTCACGATCAACTCGACGATGACAAGACCGTCGGGGTCGTCCGAAGTGCAGTGAGCGAGCACGTCCATCGGCTGGTCGTGCAGGACAAGTTCGCCAAGTCGGACGGGCGAGGTGCTCCGGATCGCCCGGTCGAGGTCGACGTCGCCGACGAGCAAGTCTGCGATGTCGCGGCCGACGACTTCCTGCTGACCCAGGATCGTCATCGCGTTGGCCGATGCTTGTCGGACCAGACCGTTTCTTTCGACAGCCAGCAAAATGCCATGCGGCTGGATGAGGCCCGGAACGTGGATCGGCTCGCGGTCACACTCCTCGAGTGTCAACTCTTCGTGTCGCGTCAGGACCTCGGAATTCGGTACCACGTCGAAGAATCGTACGAAAATCGCAGTTCCAGTTCACGCCCGCATGCGTCGCTCGACCTGCTCGAACAACCAGACAGCAGCCGCGGTCTCGGCATCGTTGGCGGGTGATTGAGCCAGTGTCTCCTTCAGCTCGGGCCAAGCCTCGGTCGGCTTGGCGGCGGCGAGGTACTGCATCGGCCAGTCGGCGTGACGTTTGCGGAGGTCGCTCAACATCGCCGCCGAGCCCATCCGGCTGCCGGTCATCACGTACAACTCACCCAGGCGGCCCGCATCCGAGTCGGCGGCAGGAAGGTCCTCGCGTGGCACTTTGGGAAGCTGATCGAGATCGGCTTCGAGTCGCTCCAGCAACTCGCCTGACGTCGCTTGCCCTCGAGCTGCCAGCCGCCCGTGTCCTGCGGCCATTGCTGCCAGAAACCGTGCGTAGGCCTCGCGATTGAAGGTCGGGTCGAGGTCGTGCAGTCGATCGTGGATCGGCCGCGTCGCCTGGCGAAGCTGGTCGAGGAGCGAGTCCGGCACCGGGAAACGGTACGACGCGTCAGAAGCTGAATCGCAGCTCGAGCTCACCGCGGTGCATGTCGAAGCCGTCGCCGATATCGCCGCGATATCCGACGCGAAGCACGTTGCCCCGTCCGAACTTCAGGCCGATACCGGCGAGCGGACTGACGTAATCATCGACGGCAGCATCGTCTAGGAACCTGGTGTAGGCGACACCGCCCGTGATGTACGCCGCCGAGCCGGTTCCGCCGTAGGTCGCCTGGAGGCTGCCGCGCAGAAGCGTCTGGCCGACGTCGGTCTCGAACCGGAAGTCGCCCGCCTCGATGGGCGTTCCGCCGTAGCCGACGGCCTGCTGACCCGAGGTGATGCTGAAGTCGCCGATCTTGATGCCGACGAGGTTGACCGCACCACCACCTAGAACGATGCCGCCCGCCAGCTGATCCTGGCTGCCGCCACCCGACGCCAACGCGTACGGCGTGACCTGCCACAGGAACGGCTGATCCGGACCTGTGGCCGGGGTGAACTTGATCGGAACGCCTAGCTGCGCACCGACGAAGAACGTCTGGCTGCCTTCGATGTCGCGGACGGCACCGGGAATGCTCAGACTGATGGCGACGTGGTCCGTGAGCCCGATCGCTCCACTGAAAGCACCTTCGTACAGGACGCCTTCGCCCACATCGGTATCGATGAACGCGGCCGAGCCGTAGAGCCGCGTCGCATCGCCGCCCTGCGTGTAGCCGACGAAGGGGTTGCGGAACTCGCCGTAGTTGCGAAACGCGTCGTCGGCGAGGATTGCCGTCAGCGCTGCCGGGTTGCCGTCGGTGACGCCGACGAGTGTCTGCTCGTTCACGACCGCGATGAATCGAGCGAGCGTGTCGGCACCTTCGTTCTGGAGGAACTCCTCGGCCTCGTCCTCGTCGTCGAAGATGCGGTCGAAGCCGATGCTCGGAATCTGAAGGCGGACCGCGTCGGGGTTGAGCGCATCGCCGGAGACAATGATCGCGTTGGACAGGTTGGCGTAGTCGAGCGAGCCGGTAAAGCTTGTCCCTTCAAACTGCTCGAAGTCGCCGGCACTGTCGATGACGTTCTCCGCCAGATCGAAGAGAGAATCGCCGGTGACGGTGACCGGCAGGAGTCCCGGGGCATCGACGGTGACGCCGAAGAGATCCGCATCGGCGGTCGAGTGAAAGACGAGGCTCGCGGCAACCGCGGCCGAGGCTGCAGCGACTTTCGAACGAGGACTTTTGAACATGGCACGTTGTTCATCGTCGCGCCGGTTTGTGGGCGACACTGCTTTTGCCCGGATGCAAAGAATCCGCCGTTATCGGTCGTCGGCGGATGGCAGAAGCACTCGCCGCCGTACACTGCCGGCGTGCTGCGTGTGGAAGACGATCCTTCTGTGAAGGCTCCGGTGTCGCCGATGCGGCTCGGATTCCTGATTGCTGCCAAGACCGCGATCATCACGACCGTCGTCGGCCTCGCTGGCGTTGTGCTCTGGGAGGAAGGCATCGAGCATCGCGTCACAACCAAGAACGTCGGCCTCGTCGAGCCAGGCCTCTACCGCAGCGGGCAAATCAGCCGTTTCATGATCGGCCCGGCGATCGACAATCTCGAACTGGACGTCATCGTCTCGCTCAGCATCGATAACCCCGACAATCCGCACAACGTCGCCGAGTTCGAGGCCGCCCGTGCGGCTGGCGTCGAGCGGTATCACGTCAACCTCCGCGGCGACGGCACGGGCGACCCGACCGAGTACGTCGATGCGCTCGCCTACATCGTCGAGGCGCGCAAAGCCGACAAGACGACCCTCGTGCACTGCTGGGCCGGCAGTGAGCGGACCGGCGGGCTGACGGCGCTCTACCGAACGCTCATCCGCGGCGAAACGTGGGGTGAAGACCTCGTCTCCGAGCTGCGCGACTACGGGCACGATGTCGATCGCGGTGTGCTGATCGACTACCTCAACGAGCACGTCGAAACCATCGCCCAGAGCCTGGTCGATCGCGGCGTGATCGAAGCTCTGCCGGAGACGCTGCCGGTCTTTACGCGCTGACGTCCGCGTGCCACGTCGCTTCGCAACCAGGCGCTTCGGTCACGTGCACGGTCTTTACCTCGACGCCCTCCGGAAGCGACAGACCCGTCGCAACGGCCTCGGCGACCCGTTCGGCCGAGGCATTCACGCCGTCGCGGAACGGTGCCTGCTCGGCGAGGTTCGCGTTGTCCCATGGGCCGATGACGTGGTCGAGTCGTGCTTCGAGGTCATGGAAGTCGATGACGCAGTCGCTGGCGTCGAGTTCGCCGTCGTGGCGCGCGACTACCACTCGAACATGCCAGTTGTGGCCGTGGACTGGTTCGAGTGACCCGTCGGCAAGACGAAGCTGATGGGCGGCACAGAAGGTCCGGCTGATCGTCACGCTGAAGGACACATCCCATCAAAGGCACGACGCCCGCAGGAGCAACCCGCGGGCGTCGTGGCGATTTGGGAAGACCGATCAGAGGTCTTCGAGCAGTCGGTCGGCGACGATGTCGGCCTTGGCGTCGAGGTCGTACTTGCCGGCCGCGATCTGGGCCTTGATGTCGGCGACCTTGTCGGCGCGGATTTCGCCTTCCTTGGCCATCGCGACCAGCCGCTGGAAGCCGTCGGACTGGCCGACTTCGACCTTGTCGGCGACGGACGCCTGCGGCTGTGCGGCCGGACGGGCGTAGGTGGCCTTGTTGGCGGCGTTGACGTTACCGGTGCCGACGGCCGGATTGACGGGATTGATGTTCATGGGTTGTGCCTTTCCGTTACGGGTGAAGCGTTTCGTTGCCTGTCATGTGCCGGCTGCGACCCCGACACTGCGTCGGGACATGCCCGTCGCTAACACGTGTATCGGCCATCGACGCGCAGGAGCATCAGTGCGGCCGATAACTTCAATCGGCCTGTAAGTCACTGATGGGCAACGCATCTATCGCCTGAGGCGTCGCGGGCACGATTTTTTCCTGCAGATTTCTTCGGCCAGGGGTCGATAACGCGCTGCCCTATCGGACCAGGCTTCGCCCGCGGAACAACGCGTCGGCCAGGCGATCCGTCATCACCGGGTTCTTGTAGATCAGCGGGAGCAAAAACCGCATGTTCTGCTGCGGGCCCTGCAGGTACTCGCCGAGCGTGCCGCCCCAGGCAGAGCGGTAGTCGGCAAGCGCGTCCTGAACGTGCGTCGCCTTCAACGCCTTCTCTGCGACGGCGGCTGCGTAGGTCGCGCTGTGGCAGCATGGATAGACCTCCTCGCCGGTCGACGACACGAACCCGCCTGCCGGCCCGAGAAGCAGCGTCAGCCGCCCCACCACGTCTCGCTCCAACGCTCCAGCGAGTGCGACGGGCTCTGGCTCCGGCAACGACCTTGGCAACGGCATGCCCAGCCGGTTGGCCCACGCTTGCATCGCCGACGCCGAACCACCAGCGGGTGCGAAGACCGTCATTTGCGTCTGGCTCTCCGTTCGCAGCAGCAAGCCCCACGATCCCGCGTCGTCAAGGTCCAGTGCGGCCGACAGCGGCGCGTCCTCCGGGCAGACAACGTCCAGTCGCTCGTGCGTCTGCCGAGCCTCCTGGGCTGCTGCCGCGACGCCAAGTGCGGCAGCGACGTCGTCTGGCAGGTCGTCGGACGCCAAGACCAGTCCCGCGTCGATCGTGCGGGCACCGACACGCACCTCGATTCCAGAGTCGTCGTCGGGCAGGCCGACTTCGAGCTGGCCGATCATGCGTTGCACGCCGGCCTCGTCTGCGACCTCGGCGGCGATCTGGGCGACATCGCGCAAGCTGCCGACGACGGGCAACGCGTCCTCGGCGAAGGCAGGCGTGGTCTGGGCGACCTTGTCGTCCTGGCCGAGGAACTGGACGGTGTCGAACGGCTCGGCGGCGTCGGGCATCGCGATGCCAGCGAGCTCGCACAAGGCCGGATTGAGCGTCACGAGTCGATCGGACACAGCCGACTTGCTCGTCGCGACCTGAACGACGTCGAGGCCGCGCTTCGCGAGCGTCGCTGCTGCAAGCGACGCGGCCGGGTGCTTGCCGACAACGACGACCGGGGCGAGCTTCATCTTCGCAGCCTTCTTCGCCATGCGACACGCTA
>JBCDKH010000116.1 GCA_038746835.1 Planctomycetota bacterium
AGCTGCCAGCAGACTTCCCAACCAACTTCAAACAGCAGTGCCGATCGGCGGACGGACTCGGGCGTGACGGGGCTCGGTGGGGCTTTCGTCTTCTTCGTCCGCTTTCGAACCGTGCCAACTGCCGGTGGAGCGCTGCCGCCCACGCTGCCATTGGTTGCCTGCGTGTCCGTCCTCATACGAAGCAGCATAAGGGCCCCGCCACTTCTGCCGAACGTGACGAATGTCCCGATCAGCTGGGCCAAGGAACAACGCCCCGATAGACGGTTCGACGCGAGCCCGCGCCTCGGCTAGACTGCCGGCCCGACCCCGATGCCCAGGTGGCGGAATTGGCAGACGCGCTACCTTGAGGTGGTAGTGTCCAAACAAACGGACGTGCTGGTTCGAATCCAGTCCTGGGTACTCCCCGACGATTGCAAGCTGTCCGGCGAATGACTCCGTCGTTCGCGTCATAGGGTCGGTGGTGAGCGACGCCAAGCAGCGGTTTGTCGATGCGATCAACGCCCAAGACGCCGAGGCGTTGGCAGCGTTGTTGGACTCCGACGGTGACGTTGCGGGGTTGATCAATGAGCCGATTGGCTACTTCGGTGGGCGGGCGTTGCATGCGGCGGTGAAGCATCGGCCGACGCTGGACGTGCTGCTCGATCGTGGGGCCGATCCGAATCTGGCGAGCGACTGGAGCGAGGGGCCGTTCACGGTGCTCGACCAGACCGACGAGGCGACGGTGCGGCATCTGCTGACGCGCGGCGCGACGTTGACGCCGCACGTCGCGGCGAGGCTCGGCTGGACCGACGAACTGACGGCGATGCTCGATGCTGATCCGCATCGCGTCCACGAGCGCGGCGGTGACGGCAAGCGGCCGCTGCACTGGGCGGGCACCGTGGCCATCGCCGATCTGTTGCTCGACCGGCTGGCGGACATCGACGCGCGGTGCACCGATCACACGTCGACGCCGGTGCAATATCTCTTGAAGGACCACCCCGACGTCGCCCGGCACTTGCTGGAGCGCGGCGCGACGCCGGACATCTTCGCGACCGTCTTCCTCGGCGACCTGGAGCGAACCCGGCAGCAGCTCGACGAGAACCCGAAGGTCTCGGGCCATCGCATCGGCCACGACGGCTACAACCGCGTGCCCAGCGGCACGATGTATCAGTGGATTCTCGGCTACGGCCTCTCGCCACTGGACCTTGCGGCCGAGACGCCGGACATGCTCGCGTTGCTGTGCGAACACGCCGATGCGAAGACGCGGTTCCTCGCGGCAGCCGCACGCGGTGATCGCGAGGCCGCCGACGCTGAAGAGCTGCCATCGCTCGAGACGGCCGACCACGCCCTGCTCGGCGATGCCATTCGACGCGGCAACAACGATGCCGTCCGGCTCATGCTCGAGTTCGGATTCGACCCGACGCTGCCTTACCGCGGCCTGGACAACGGGACGGCGCTCCATGTCGCCGCATGGTTTGGCCGACCGGAGCTTGTCCGCATGCTGCTCGAAGACGGCCGATGCGACCTGGAAGCGCGTGACGGTTCGCACGGCGCGACCGTCCTGAGCTGGGCGTGCCACGGTGCGGTCCACTGTCGGCGTGACGATCCGGTCTACGTCGATGTCGTCCAGATGCTGATTGATGCGGGATCCGAGACAGACATCGACGCGCACGCCGGCGGCTCGACGCTGCACGCGCAGGCCGCCGGTCGACCTGATGTGCAGGCGGTTTTAGCGAGTGTCACGGGCGGATAGCTGACTTCCTCTAAACAGAGGGGTTGCAGCAGCAGCAGCACTTTGGCAAGGTTCGCAGTGGTGACGCCGCAAGGGGTGGCGTCGCAGATGTGTTTTTCGCAGCAAGACGCCCTCGACATGGGCGTCTGGGGTTCTCATGAAGAACGACAAAGCCGTACGGGATGAGTTGAGTCGTGCACGCATGCGTCGCGACGCCGGCAGACGGCTCCAACGAGCGACGATGGAGACGCTTGAGCGCCGACAGCTGCTCGCGACCTTCATCTGGGATGGAGGCGCTGGAAACGGAAGCTGGAACGACCCGATGAACTGGGATCCTGACATGGTTCCAGGCCCTGGCGACGACGCGATCATCGACGTGCCAGAAGAGATCACCGTTACCGTTTTCACTCCTGCATCCATCAACAGCCTGGTGAGCGATGAGACGATTCGCCTGCAGAACCCGTTGACGATCAATTCCACCTCCTCGACGGCTGGCCTCGAAATCAGAAGCAATGGGATCCTCGGCGGTGCCGGCGACTTAACCATCACGGAAGACCTGCTCTGGGAACGTGGCAACATGGCGTCCGGCGGAGCCACGATTCTCGCGCCTGGCGCGACCGGACGCGTCGTAGACCCGGAACTCTCGCCGGCAAAGACGCTTGGCCGGACGCTGCGTGTCGAAGGCGAACTCACGACGACGAGCCGATTTTTTAACGTCTCACAGACCACATCGCTTCTGCACATCGCGCCCGGCGCAACGCTTGAACTTCGCGGAGTTGGTGGCGTGGCGGGTCTCTTCTCCCCCGGCCAGATCCTCAACGAAGGCCTCATTCAAAAGACGTTCGGTGGCACTTCGTTGGTTGAACAGGAGCTGGACAACCAGGGCATCATCGAGGTCGAGTCGGGCACGCTCGATCTGCGTCAGGGGCCATTCCGCAATGACGGGACGATTGACGTGCCGGACGGCAGTGTGCTGCGTCACGGATCGGGCGGGACGGCCTTTCAGATCGAACCCGGCTCCACACTGAGCGGTGCGGGCGACTTCTTCTACAACGGAACCACGAGCACCTTCCCTGCCGGCACCTTCGCCATCACCGGCACCTACGTGCAAGAAGCGGGAACGCTCAACCTCAACGACCCCGCGCCGTCCGTCATCGACATCAATGCCGGGACGCTGAACCTCAACACGACATCGACCGTCTCGGTCTTGGACATCCTGGGCAACGTCGGCGGCAGCGCAGATGTCACGGTGACCGACGCCTTCGCCTTCCGCGGCGGGCAACTCTTCGGCGGCAATGGACGCACTGTCACCCTTGCCCCGACAGCCGCCGGCAACGTCTTCAACGGCGGCACGTGGAGAACACGGTTCGTCAACCAGGGCACGCTAACCCACACCAACGGCAGCCTGACACTTGCCGGCGTCGACTTCCTCAACGACGTCGGCAGCGAGTTCGTCTCAAATGGCAACGGCGGGCTCTTTTCGGGCTTTGGCGGAGACGGCGCACGCTTCGACAACCTCGGGACATTCCGCAAAGACTCCGGAGCCGAGCAACGGGTCGACTTTCCGGGCGGCGTCGGCTTCGTCAACGCTGGGCTGGTCGACGTCACGGGCGGCGATGTCGAGTTCGCGCGCGGCTTCCGCAACGCGGCCGGCGGCATCATCACGACGGCCAATGGACGCACGGTCGAATTCAGTGGAGCGACACAAGTCTTCGAACCCGGAAGCTTCGTCGACGTCGATGGCACCTTCCGCACGACGGGCAGCGCCGCGTTCACGAAGGACTTCCCGGCAGGCACTATCGCGATCAACGGCACCCTCGACATCGACGGCGGTCGGACGATCTTCCGCAACCGCATCTCGCCGCAAGGCGTCGCGACGTTCCAGGGTGCGTCGCAGACATTCTTCGTCGAAGAGCTCGACTTCACCGGCCCGATCTTCGCCAATGGCGGCCGCATCTTCTTTGACCAGCCGCAGACCTTCAGCAGCTTGACGTTCAACGGCGCGAGCGAGTTGGGTGGCTCTGCTCCGGTCACGTTCACGGAGAGCATGACGGTCAACACCGGGACGTTCACCGGCCCAGCGACGATGACGCTCGGCCCTGACGCCGTCGCGACGTTCGCTGGCCAGACCATCGCGCGGCCCTTCGAAGTCCTCGGCGACGTCACGCAGACCGGCACACTCAGCCTCGGCTCGGGCGGCAGTGTGCGCGTCGCCCCGGAGGCGTCATGGACCATCAGCGGACCACGAATCTTCAATCTGGGCAATCAACCGTTCGTGAATGAGGGCCTTTTTCGCAAGGTCGGTGGCGGCCTCGCGCAGCTCGGAGCGTTCAACACGTCCGCCTTCGACAATCGAGGCGACTTCGAGGTTCTCGATGGAGAGCTACGCTTCCGGCCCGACCTAATCGTTCCAGCGGGACGCCGACTCGAAGTCGCCGCAAGTGCTGTGCTTGAGCCGCAGGAGCGACTCGAAAATCGGACGACGAACCGCGACGACTTCGATTTCGCCGGCACCCTTCGTCCACGGCAAGCGGTGTCGACGGGCTCGAGCATCGAAGTCGCCAGCCAAGACCGCGGCGCAACAGCAGCTGGCTTTCAGAACAACTTCGTCGTCAACACGTTCGAGGTCGGACTCGTCAACGCCGTCACCAACCTCGCAGACGCGTTCGACAACAGCCCAGGCTCGGGGAACGAGGCGATGTACGTCGACCGACTCGTCGTCCTGCCCAGCCGCACGCTCAACCTCAACGGCCTCAACCTCTACGCCCGCGACACCCAGATTGACGGCAACGTCATCAATGGCACCGTGACGCTCGTCGGTGACGGCGGGCCGCTTCCGTTGAACACGCCGACCACCGGTGAGATCGCGGTCAATGCGGAGGTCGACACCTGGACGTTCTTCGGGCGTGCCGGCCAGGCGGTGACGCTCGGGCTCAATCCCGGCTCGCCGACCGAACCGCCGGTGCCGCTGCCACCCGTGCTGGGCAACGCGCAGGTCGAAATCGTCGATCCGCTGGGCAACGTCATCGCCAGCGGCGACAACGACGTCACCGGCGCGAACACGTCGATCGTGATCGCCGGCGTCGATCTCCCAACCGAAGGCACGTACAGCGTCCGCGTCTCTGCAAGCCCGGCCGATCCGGCAGAGACCGGTAGCTACGTCCTGACCGTCTTCAACGCCAGCGTCGTCGAGCGACCGCTGACGTGGAATACGCCGACCACCGGCACGCTCCCGACGCGATTCGCCGTCGATCGCTACGCCTTCACCGCGACTGCCGGCGATCAGGTGCAGTTCGACCTAAGCGCCGCCGCGTCGAGCGACGTCGTTTTCGATCTCTTCGGGCCCAACGGCTTCGTCGGCTTCACCGAGATCAATACCAGCAGCGGCCTCGTCAACCTGACGGAGACCGGCGAGTACGCACTCATTGCTCGCGGGAGAGCCCTCGGCGAAGGCGGCTATCGCTTCGCACTGAACAAGACCTCCGTCGTCGACCTTCTGCCCGGCACGACCGTCAATCAACCGACCGCCGGCACCGGCGATGCGACGCTCTTCCGTGTCCCGATCACAGACGCTCAGCCGCTCCGCGTCACGATCGACGACGCCGACGATGCGAACCGCAATGTGCTCTACGCCCGCTTCGGCGAGGCCCCGACGCGCCGCGACTTCGACTTCGTGATTGATAACCCGTCGGCCGATCAGCAGCTGCTCGTCCCCGTCGCCGCGTCGGGGGACTGGTTCGTGCTTTTGGTGACAGAAGCCGCCGCGGGGACGAGCAGCGTGACTGCCTCAGCCGAGGTCGCCGACGCCTTCATCGACCGCGTCACGCCCGGCAGCAACGCGACCAACGCGACGCCGCAGATCGTCGTCGAAGGCGCGGGCTTCGTCTCGGGCACGACGGTGTCGCTGGTGCAGGGCTCGACGACGATCGCCGCGACAGAGGTCACCGTCGACACCTTCGGCCGGCTCGTTGCCGACGTCGATCTGACGGCCGCTCCGCTGGGCGATTACGACGTCGTTGTGACCTTACCCGGCGGTGGTTCGACGACGGCTGCCGAGGCGTTCGAGGTCCTCGCCGACGAGCCCGGCGACATCGAAACGCGACTGATTCTGCCCAACGCCATCCGCCCCACTGGCGTGCCGGCGACGTTCTTCGTCGAGTACGAAAACGCCGGCAACACGACGATCGCCGCACCGATTCTCCGGCTTCAGTCAGCCGATGAAAACTTCGATGAACAGCCGCTGCTGACGCTTGATGAGCAACGATTCGCCTCCGGCCTTTGGAGCACCGTCGGCCGCGACGTGATCCCCGAAGGCTTCGACCTGACGGCTTCGTTCCTCGCCCAAGGCGAATCGGCCGGCCTGCTGCATCCTGGCGAGGTCGTCCGAGTGCCGGTCTACTTCGTCGGCTTCCTGCAATCGAGCCCGGACAACGTCTTCGAGTTCGAAGTCCGCATCTTCGACGAGGACAACACCGAAGCCATCGACTACGCCGACATCCGTCTCAACAGCCAGCCGAGCTGGCTCACCGATGACGCCTGGCAGGCCACCGTCGACAACCTCGAAGTTCAGATCGGCCCGACCTGGGGCGATTACGTCCAGACGCTTTCGGCCAACGCTCGACAGCTCGACCGCCTCGGCACGCCGACCGACGACATCGCCGAGTTGTGGAACTTCGAGGTACTTCAGGCCTCGGCGTCACTCTCGCCACTGGCCGTGCTGGAGCAGACTGCCGACGTCAGCGTACCGGTTCCGGGCGAGATCGAACTCTTTTACAGCCGAACCTTCCTCGACGGCATCGAGTCGCGACAGACGCCCGGCCCGCACGGCTTCGGCTGGCGAACCGACTGGGACACGCGGCTCGTCATCGACGCCGATGGCAATGTCGACCTGTTCCGCGGCGGCGTCATCGACGGACGCTTCGAGCCCGACGGCCGATTCCCGGGACGCTACTTCTCGCTGACCGGCGACGCTCGCGTTCTCTTCGGCGGCGTCAGCGGAAGCGACTTCACCCTCACCTCGCCAGACGGCGGCGTTACAACGTTCGACGCCGTTGGCCGATTCAGTAGCGTCGCCGACCGCAACGGCAACGCCGTCACTGCGACCTACGACATCGCCGATCAGCTCTATCGCCTCGACCACACCAGCGGCGGCTTCCTCGATTTCACCTACGACGCCAACGGCCGCGTCGAGACCATCGTCGACTCGCTCGGCCGGACGACGACCTACGGCTACGACGCGTCCGGCGACAACCTGCTGAGCGTCACCACCAGCGACGGCCGCATCGCCAGCTACACCTACTCATCCGGCGACCGACGCCTCGACAACGCCCTTCTGACGATCAACGACAACGGCGTCACGCGAACGTTCGAGTACGAACCGGCAGGCAAGCTGGCGGCGACATTCCTCGGCATCGACGACCAACGCGTCGACTACAGCTACGACGACGTCGGTGTCGTCACGGCAACCGACGCCCAAGGCATCGCCACGCAAACCTGGTTCGGCAGTCTCGGCGAGGTCCTCCGCCTCGTCGACGGTGGCGGCGACGCCACGCAGATCCGCTACGACGACCTCGGCCGCGTCGACCAGATCATCGAGGCCAACGGCGTCTCGTCCCGATTCGACTACACCCGCCTCGGCAACCTTGCTGAGATCATCAACCCGCTCGGTGCGACGACCCGCTTCGAATATGCCGGCCCCGACGAGCTGCTGCGACGATTCATCGACGCACGCGGCAACGCGATCGACTACGCCTACGACGCCGACGGCAATCTGACCGACATCACCCGGGCCGACGGCACGCGTGCGAGCTTCGACTACGACACGACGGGCGAAGTGGTCGAGTCGATCAACCGCCGACGCGACGCGATCACCTTCGACCGCAACGCCGCCGGCCAGGTCACACGCGAGACACGACCCGACGGCCGAACCTTCGACTACACCTACGACCCGGCGGGCCGTGTCACGACCGTCGTCGATTCGCTCCTCGGTACGACCACCTACACCTACGCGAGCGCGACCAACGACAGTGTCACCCGCATCGACCAACCCGATGGCCGATTCCTGGTTTACACCTACGACGCGGACGGGCGACGCGAGTCGATCGCAGATCAGGACGGCTTCACGACCGTCTACGTCTACGACGACGCAGGTCGCATCGACCAACTCGAAGACGGCAGCAGCAACGTCGTCATCGACTACACCTACGACGACGCCGGTCGACTCACTCGCGAAGACAAGGCCAACGGCACCGCATCGGTCTACGCCTATGACGCCGAGGGTCGGCTCGAACGCATCAGCCACCTCAACACGCTCGGCGGCGTCCGAGCCGAGTACGTCTACACCTACGACATCGCCGATCGCCGCACGTCGCAGGTGACGCCCGAAGGCACCTGGACCTACGGCTACGACGCTGCCGGTCAGCTCGTCTCGGCCGACTTTGTCAGCAACGACACGCTCGTCCTTCCCGACCAGACACTCGTCTACGAGTACGACGCCGTCGGCAACCGCACACGCACGTTCGTCAACGGCGTCGAGACCCTCTACGCCGCCGACGCGATGAACCAGTACGCCACCGTCGGCGGTGTCGCGTACCTCTACGACGATGACGGGAATCTTCTCAGCGACGGCATCAACACGTACACCTGGGACGCGGACAACCGACTCGTCGGCCTGGTCACACCGACTTCGACGCGCTCGTTCACCTACGACGCCGCTGGCAACCGCGTCCTGGCCGATCGCGACGGCGACGTGACGAGCTACCTTGTAGATCTGTTCGCGTTCAACGCTGACGGCAGCGTGGTCGCTGAAACTGACGGTGGAACCAACACGACTCAATATCGATACGGCAACCTCCTCGCGAATGCAGTCGATAGTCAGGGCAGTCTCTTTGCGGAGAGAGACGGCACGTTGTCCGTCATCGGATGGACGGACCCGTCGGGATCGCTGGACGCTGGCTTCAACTACACACCGTTCGGCGACACGATTCTGTCGACAGGAACTGTCTCTTCGGACTTCGGTTTCGTCGGCAGTGCTGGACTCTCGATGGAGACGGGTCAGCTCGTCTACGGCAGAGCCCGGTACTACGAGTCTGCACTCGGCCGTTACCTCTCCGAAGATCCAATCGGCTTGCTGGGCGGTTTGAACCTGTATCGCTACGGCTTCAACGCGCCAACTAACTTCATAGATATCAATGGGCGCGCTCCATCGACCACCCAGACGGTGATCGAAAGTGCTGCGACAACAGTAATCCCAGCTCCTGCCGGCCAAGCGGCTGGTGCCTTGTTCCTCGTCAATGAGGACACGCGACCAGGCTTCGCCGCCGCTGCTGCGGCTGGATGTGGCTTTGGGGGAGCCGGCTCACGGCAACTCGTTCAACTCGGACTTGTACCCGGTGGCGTTCCGACGACCGGTCGGTGTAGCCGAATCGCGGATCGACTTCGAGGACCAAATGGCGGACGAGGTGCTGGCGGCGCGGTCGATGGCACACGATCCATCGACCCCAACGACAAAATCGGCCCCGGTGCCGGCGAGACAGGCCGTGTCCGCGACGACGTCGCACTCGCCTATCGCATCAACTTCGAAAACTTCGGCCCGGGCACCGAGCCCACGCCGCCCGACGAGGCAATCGCGACCGCGCCGGCGCAGCGGGTCGATGTTGTCGACCAGCTCGATGCGCGGTTCGACTACGACACGTTCGAGTTCACCAGCGTCGGCTGGGGCGACTTCCTCCTCACTGCACCAGCCGGGGCGGACAGCTTCTTTGCCACGCAGGAGATGACCTTCGCGGGCGTCACCTTTGACGTCGAAGTCGCCGCGTTCTTCAACACGGGGACCGGCGAGATGCGGGTCAGCTTCCAGGCGATCGACGCCGGCTCCGGACTTCCGCCCGACGCGATCACCGGGTTCCTTCCGCCAGAAGACGGCACCGGTCGCGGCAAGGGCTTCATCGAGTTTCTCGTCGAGGCCGACGAAGGTCAGGCCGACAGCACGGAGATTCGCAACGTCGCCCTCATCACGTTCGATGGACAGGAGGTCATCGCGACCAATCAGATCAACCCGATCGATCCGGCCGCGGGAACCGATCCGGCGAAGGAGGCCCTCATCACGCTCGACGCGCTCGCACCTGAGGTGCTCGAGGTCCGCTACGAGGTCGACGCTGCAACGCCGCAGCTGGTCATCGAGCTCTCCGAACCGCTCGGTACCGTTCCGACCGCCACCGATCTCGGCCTGTTCAACCGGCTGACCAATCAGGCGGTCGCAGAAGCCGACGTGACCGTCGAGCTCGTCGGCTCGACCGTTGTCGTGACGTTCAACAGTCCCAACGGCATTCCTGCTGACGGCGACTACGACGTCGACATCGCGTCGACCGCACTGACGGACCTCGTCGGGCGAACGCTGGAGGCTGACGTGAGCGACGCCTTCTTCGTCCTCGCGGGCGATGCCAACCGCGACCGGACCGTGAACCTTTCCGACTTCGGCATCCTCCGTGCGAACTTCGGCCTCACCTCCGGTGCCCTCTTCAGCCAGGCCGACTTCAACTACGACGGGGCGGTCGACCTTGCCGACTTCGGCATCCTGCGGTCCAACTTCGGCACGACGCTGCCGGCTGCTGTGAGTTCACTCTTCGCCGAAGATGACGACGAGTGACGCGTTGGCCCTCGCTATGACGCGACGACCGACCGTGATCGTCGAAGGTCGAACCACAGGTAGAGCGAGCAGACCGACCACACGGCCGCGACGCCCATCATCTGCTGCCATTCGCGAAGGACGGCGAGCATCGGCAGAAGGAACATTGTCACCTGCCAGACGAGCGCGACCACGAGACGCACCACGTCGCGCGTGCCGTCCTCGCGATCAATCGCCGAACGCCAACCCGTCGGCCACAAGCCCCACGGGCGAATCTGGTCGTAGAACCGACGCAGTGTTGCCTCGGGCGTCGGCGCGGTCGTGAGTGCCACGACAACCGACACGAGCCCACTCGCGGCAAGCAACAGTCCGATCTCGAAGGCGTCCTTCGTCGCCGGATCGAACGCGACGACGCCGAGTCGGCCGTTGAGCCAGAGGGCGAGGCTCGTCGTGAAACCTGCCAGCACACCCGCCGCAAAGCCGTAGCCGTTGAAGCGGCTCCAGAACCAACGCAGTGCGAACGGCACGAGGAACCCCGGGAAAAACGCGACGACGATGCCGACCCAAATGTCGACGACGCCCGTGCCGATTTGCAGGAGCGTGAGCGTGATAACCAGCCCGACCGCGACGATGATCGCGCTGGCGGCGTAGCCGACGTAGACCTCTTTCTTCGGATCGACCAACACGTCATCGGGCTCAATCGATCTCGCGTAGCCCAAGATCCGCCCGTCATCTTGAGTCGCTGACTCGCCTTTGATAACACGTGTTCCGAACAGCGGGTTGTAGAGGTCCTTGACGACATAGCTGGCCCCGGCGTTGATGGTCGAGTCGAACGTGCTCATGCTCGCCGCGAGCAAGGCCGCGACGGCGAGGCCTCGGATGCCGGCGGGGAAGAGGTCGCCCAGCAGCAACCCGCTGAGAATCGCCTCGGGATCGTCCTGACCGATGCCGTTGTGGATCGCAAGCACCGCAAAACCCATGACCATCGGCCAGCGGAACGTGAACAGCGCGGCCCAGAGCATGCTGAGCTTGACCGTGTCGCGATCGCTCCCGGCCGCGTAGTAGCGCTGAGCCATGTACGCACTGCCGCCCGATCCGCCCAGACCCTCGAGGATGCCCTTGGCGGCGAAGAAGAGCAGTGCGAGCCAGAACAGATTGCCCCAGTCACTGCCATCGAGCGACATCTGCGGCCAGGCGGTGTTCGTCGCGGCTCCGGGCCATTGCTCTGGCGTGATCTCCGGCACGACGCCGAACGCCATCACCGCCACGTAGATCGCGAAGCCGCCGATGAGGAAGGCCTGGAACACGTCGGTCCAGATCACGCCGTACAAGCCGCTGGCCAACGTGTACGCGAGCGCGATCGCCGCCAACACGACCGCTGCCAACGTCGGATCGACGCCCCCGATGAACTGTGCGACAAACTTCGCCGCCGCCATTAGGAAGAACGTCACCATCAGCACAGTGATGACGAGGTACGTCAGCGCGGCCGTGTACCTGGCGACCTTGCCCTGATCGCCCTTGCCGAAGCGGAGCACCATCCACTCGGCCGTCGTTGTCACCTGGCTTCGGCGGTGCCACTTGCCCATGAACGCCAGCCACACCGCGATCGGCAGCACGACGCCGCCACGCATCTCGACGAAAAACCCCTGAATACCGAACTGATAAACGAGCGCGATGATCGTGAC
>JBCDKH010000117.1 GCA_038746835.1 Planctomycetota bacterium
AATCCGGCCGACTTTGCCGCGGCGGCTGAGGGGGATCTGACCGACAACGTCGATCTCCTGACGGCCGTGCCGGAGCAGGAAGAGGCCCTTGCCTCGATCCGCACGTCGACCATCCCGAGCTGGCTCGGCGAGGTACGCGACGTCGCCGTCGGCCTCGATCTGCTCGGCGCGACCGCGGCCGAAGCCCAGGCCAACCCGCTGCCGATGATGGTGCTCGCCTCGGTGCCTGCCGTCATCGACCCGGTTCTCGCCTTTGGCACGTCCGCCTACGACGACGTTTCGGACGGCGAGGACTTGAACTGGTCGGGCGGGCTTGCTTCGCTCGCAAGCGATGCCGTGATGGTCTTCGATGACTCGGGTAACGCCCTGACCACCGCCGCCGACATCTTCGGTGCTGCTGAGGACCCGCGCCTTGCCGGTCCAGCTCTCGCCGCGGCGAGTGGGATCGAGTTCAGCAACCCGGCGTACGCCTCGTTCGCATCGGCGGCCCTTTCCAGTCGCCCGACCGAGGCAGGCCAGTACCTCAGCGGTGGCTATCGCGGCACGTGGATCGGTACGGCACTCGGCGACGTTGCGGGCTTCCTGCTGGCAGGTCAGTACCTCGACGAGGACGACTTCCGCAGAATCAGCGGCAGTCGCTCGGTGATCGCGGCGCAGCAGAACTTCAACAACCGACAACTCCTCTTCGCCTCAGCCAATCCTGGCATTGGCTCGGCCGGGGCTTACGCCAGCCGTCAGAACCTGGCACTGACCAACCTCATCAACACCAGCCCGACCTTTCTGAACCAGCAGACCCGGCTTGCCGTCGCCAACGTGGGCGTCGGATCGATGATGCCGACGGTCACCTCCGGCGGCTTCTCGCTCGGCGGTGGAAGCACGAGCGGCCTGACCGACATCGAAATCGAACTCCCGCTGACGTTCCGCATCTTCGACGGCGGCGCGGTCGACGGCGACACTGTTCAGCTGAGCGTGGTCGATCGTAACGGCAACCTCGTACTCCGGGACGACAGCGTCGACCTGCCAGGACCTCCCGGCGTGACCTACTCGCCGACGATCGACGCCGGGCGGATCGAGATTCAGCTGCTCGCGCTCAACCAGGGTTCAGTCGGTGCCAACACCGGCGCGATCGAGATCGAATCGCCCATCACCAGCGGCTCATCGTCGCAGAGCTACGCCCTGAGCACCGGCGAGACCGGCGTCCTGGTGATCGAGGCGAGCAACCCCTGATCACTCGGCACGCCTCATCTCGATCGCAGTCGTCGCCAGACAACAGAACCGTTCCTCCCGCGAAAACCACCTCCGACATGTCGCGCGTCTCTCGTCATCGCAGCACCTCGTCTGCTCTCTTCGCCATCGCGGCCCTCATGGTCACTGGCCCGACTGCCGTCGCGCAGCTGGCTTCAACGCCAGACCAAGGCCGAATCATCGTCGAGCAGACGGAGCGCGACGCACTCGATCGCCCAGTCTTGACGCCGCCCAGGGCCGAGGACTTCCTCACAGGCGACGGCGATCTGCTGCTCCTCGAAAAGTTCGATCTCTTCTACCTGCGGACGGACTCGGAACTCATCGCAACGTCCAACGCGACGCTCAGCGATGACGCCAACGCCGATCTGTACCTCGTGCAGGAGTTTGTCGGCGGCTGGCGAACGGTGCTGGACGAGAAGGTCGCGGTGTACGCCGAGACCGGCTTCAATGTCCGTCTCTACGTCGACAATGACGAACTCAACTCGACTGTCGCCTTCTTTCGCACCGGTGCCTCCACACGCGTCGGCCCCAACGACGACTTCATCATCGGCGGCGACGTTGCGATCGATCTGATTCGTGACGACTTCTTCAACGACGACATCAACGATCAGGTCACGCTCGACGCCTATGTCGCCAAGCCGATCATCCTCGAAGGCGGAGCCGTCACGTTCACGCCACGCGGCACAGGCCTCGTCGTCTTCGGCGACGTGAGCGACTTCAACAAGATCGAGGGCATCGTCGGCAGCGACTTCGCCTACCGGTTTTTCGGCGAGGACGTGCCGGAGGCGATCCGCGATCGACTGCTCATCGTCGCGTCAGTCGACGGCTTCGGCCGGTACTACTTCGACTTCTTCGAAGAGTTCACCGGCGAGACCCGTTTCGACTTCGGCGTTCGCGGTGGGACGGGCCTTCGGTACTTCTTCAACGACCGAATCGCCGCCCGGACGGAAGTGAGCCTCACGTACCAGACCAGCACGGTCGATGCGCTCGACTACTTCGAGGCGGCGGCGAGTGCGGGTGTCTGGCTCGAGTATCGCTTCTGACACCATCGGCACGAGACGGCCGCGACGTCGCTACGCTGACGGGCCATGCGACACGTCATTAGTGCTCTTGTCACCAACGAACCCGGCGTGCTGGCCAACGTGGCCGGCATGTTCGCGGCACGCGGGTTCAACATCGACTCCCTCGTCGTCGGCCGGACCGAAGACGACGAGCTCTCCCGCATGACCGTCGTCGTCGAGGGTGACCAGAACGTCATTCGCCAGGTCCAGGAGCAGCTGGCCAAGCTGGTGCCGGTCGCACGCGTCCGCAACCTGACGCAGTCGGCCTACGTCGAGCGGGACCTTGCCCTCGTCAAGATCGACGCCCCGCCGGAGAAACGGCACGAGATCACGGAACTCGTCAACATGTTCCGCGGCAACGTCGTCGACGTCGGCCCAGAGAGCATGAGTGTCGAGATCTCCGGCCGAGAGGAAAAGGTCGAGGCGTTCGTCGACCTCGTCGGCCCGTACGGCATTCAGGAGATGGCACGCACCGGCGTCATCGCCATCGCACGCGGGACGCAGAGCGATCGCCTTCGCAAGCGCTACGGCCGTGTCGAACCGGACGATCAGAGCAAACGCGTTCGCAGCCTTGACAACGCGTCGGGCGAGAGTCTGCCGCCGAGTTGATCGTGGCCGCGACCGCCGCTGCGAGCAGTCCGAATGATCGAGTGCGTGCGCCGCTGTCGGCGTGGCTGTTTCTTTTACCGATGCTCGTCGGCGTCGTCGTGTTCGGCCTCATTCCGGCCGGGCGAACCGTCATGCTGTCGCTGGGTCCCGGCGAGGATCGGCTGGTGTTCTACCGGTTGGCGGTGCTGGATCCGCTGGTCTGGCTCGCCGCGGTGAACACGCTGGGTTTTGCGATCCTCTTCGCGACGCTTCAGACGGTGTTCGCCACGGTGGTCGCCCTGCTCATCGTCTCCGCGAACGTTTGGGCCGGCCGGGTGCTCGCGGCGGTCCTCTTCGCGGCGCACGTGCTCGGTGCGACGTTCGCAGGCGTCCTGTTTTCCGCGTGGTTCGTCGATCGCCGCGGCGGCTTGAACGGCCTGCTTCAGACGGTCGGACTCACGAGTGAGCCAATCGACTTCCTCGCCTCGCCGACGCTAGCGATGCCGATCCTGCTCGCCGTCGCGCTCTTCGGCGGAACCGGCTTCGCCGTGCTCTGGGTACTGGCAGCGTTGCGTCGTGCCGACCCGCACATCGCCGATGCCGCTCTGCTCGACGGCTGTGGACCGCTCCGCCGAATCCGTCACGCCACCCTGCCGCAGATCCGCCCGACGCTGGCGATGCTGGTCGTCGCCGGGCTGTTCTTCGGCATGACGCTCTTCGAGCTGCCGTACGTGCTCTTCGACGGACCCGGCCCCGGCTATCGCGTGCTGACCGGTGCGATGCTCGTCTTCTCGGCTGGCCTCGTGCGTGGCGACGTCGGCTACGCCTCTGCCATCGCTGTACTGCTCGCGATCGCGACGACGCTTGTCGTAGCGCTGACGTGTCGTCTCCTTCGCGTTGGCCGGGAGGAGGTCGGACTGGAATGACGCCGAGACGCACGCTGCCGACCGTCATCGTTCTCGTGCTTGGAGCCGTGGTTGCGACGCCGCTGGTCTGGCTGGTGACCGGTGCCTTCGGCCTGCCCGACGGCCTGACGCTGCGTGGCTTCGCCGCGCTCTTCAGGGGTTGGCCGATGCTGCCGTGGCTGCTGAATGGCATGGTGATCGCGGGCGGGCAGACACTGCTTGCGGTTCTCATCTGCAGTGCTGCGGCGTTCGCCTTGAGCTGCTACGACTTCACCGGCAGGCGCATCGTCATCGCGCTGCTCGTCGCCGCGGCGGTTCTACCGTCGCCGGCGGTCGTGACCGGGCTCTTCGCGACCGTTGCCTCGATCGGCGGCGTCGACACATACTGGGCCGCGACGCTGCCGGGCGTCTTCTCGGGCTTCGGCGTGTTGGTCTACTTCGCCTCGATGCGATCGCTGCCGGCATCGCTCCTGCAGGCCGGCCGCCTCGACGGGGCGCGTGAGTGGCGGCTCTGGTGGCACCTTGCCCTGCCCGCACTTCGGCCCACGACTTCCGTCTTCGCGCTGCTGCATTTTCTCGCCGCTTGGAACGCCATCCTCTGGCCTGCCGCGGTCCTGGCGAGCGACGCCAAACGCCCCATCGCCGTCGGCCTGAGCGAAGCCCGAACGTCACGTGCTTTCGAGGGCGATCCGACACTGCCGCTGTCGGCGACGCTGATCGCGCTCGTGCCGGTCGCGGTGCTGTTCGCAGTTGCGAGTCGCGATCTGCTCAGGAGCCGTCGAGCAGACTGATCGGCAACAGCTCCCCGACAACACCCGTCGCCCTGTCCGCATCGAACGGCCCGACCCGCGTCCGCCGCAAGCTCGTCAGGTAGCCAGTCGTCCCGAGCATCTCCGCGAGATCGCGTGCGAAGCTGCGGACGTAGAAACCCTTGCCGACGGTCATCTCCACCCGCACTCTCGGCCAGTCCATCTCAACCAGTCGCATTGCATGCACCTGAACCTCCCGTGCCGGCAGGTCGACGTCTTGCCCACCACGAGCCAGGTCGTATGACCGCCGCACACCGACTTTGATCGCGCTGAATGCCGGCGGCTTCTGCATCATCGGTCCGGCCGCAGCAGACAAGAGTGCCTCGACTTTCGCGCGGCTCGGCTCCGCGATCAACGGGCCTGGTTCCTCCGGTGACTCGGGGTCGAGCGTCTCGGTCGTCGCTCCACACCGGACATCGGCCACGTACGTCTTCGGCAGCGTCATCACGCGCTCACTGGACTTCGTTGCCCGGCCGACGAGCACGACGAGACAACCGGTCGCAAACGGATCGAGCGTCCCGGCGTGCCCCACCTTCACGCCGCGGCCGAACCGCCGCTTAACGTCGTTCAACGCCTTGGCCGACGTGATGCCGGCGGGCTTGTCAATGACCAGGAACCCGTCCAGCATTGGTCGACGCTACGGCCCTTTACGTCGCTGTATCAGCTTGGAAACCGTGCGAAACTCTGTTACTTTTGCGTAATGGGTCGAAAACTGCAATCGGTAGCTTTGCTTGCCTGTGGCTCGATCACGCCGCTCGTTGGAGCTGACGTGTTTGTGGAGGGAAGCGTCTCCCGCGATGGTGTCGTCCTACCCAACGGGCCTGTTACTTCCGGAGTGTTGAGCGGCAACGTGTTCGAAGTCGGCAACGAGTTCGGCAACGGCAGCCTTCGCTATCTCGACGGCGTCGGCGTCATCGGCCAAGAACTGATCATCGGTGTCCAGAATCCAGGCCTTGTCGAGGTCGACGGATTTCTTGCCCGCGTCGCTGGGCCGACTGGATTCGGCGACCCACTCGTTGCCCTCGGCAATGCGCAACTCGAGATCAAAAACGGCGGCGAGTTCGCCGCCTTCGACATCACCGACCAGTCTTCTGCCAATTCGTTCACAAACTCCGTGATCACCGTCGACGGCTCCGGCTCGACGCTCACGACCCAGATGCTGGAGCTCGGAATCAGTCCGCTTCGACTATCCCAGCTGACCATCAGCAATGGCGCCCGCCTCGACTCCGGCAATGCCTTCCTCGGCGGGCAGAGTTCGTCTTCTGGCGTTGTGATTGCCGAAGTGACCGGCGTCGGCTCGGTCCTCACGGTCCAGTCGCCGCTGGTCGTCGGAGCGAGATCTTCGCTGACCATCCGCAACGGTGGGACCGTTGCAACGAACTTCACCGCAGTTCAAGGCTCGCTCACGTTGGACGGCGGCCTCTTGCTGGCCAACGGGAGTGGCGGCGCGCCGCAGCTCTCATTGGACGGCACCCTCAGAGGTGATGGCCTCGTCGGGCAGGAACTTCAGATGGACCTCAACGCACGGCTCAGCGTTGGGCCGGGTCAGACGCTCACCTTCAATGCCCCGTTCGCCCTGCACGATCTCAGCGGGGTGACCACAGTCGACGCTGGCACGCTTGAGTTCATTCAAGGCGATGCGAGCCTTTTTCCTAGTGGGAGCATTGTCGCGAGCAACGCGACCCTCGCCGCCGATCAGTGGTTCCTCGGTGGTCCGCTGAGCGTCGTCGGTGGCGGGACGACAGAGGTGTTCGGCCGCATCCAGACCAGTCCTGTTCAAGATGGTGGAGCCGTCCGCGTCGCCGAGAACAGCACCGTTCGTTTCTTTGCCAACTTCGTCAACAACGACGAAGTCGACGTTCGACCGGGAAGCACAGCAACGTTTCTCGACGTGGTGCAGGGCAATGGCTCGTTCGTGGGCGGCGGGGATTTCGTATTCCTCGGAACGCTCGCCCCCGGCAACAGCCCGGCCGAAGTCTCATTCCAAGGCGATGTCACGCTCGGCACCTCTTCCACGCTCGACATCGAACTCGCCGGCCTGACCAACGGCAGCTTCGACCGACTCGACGTGTCCGGCGACGCCGCGATCGCTGGCAGTCTCGTCGTGACGGCGATCGACGGCTTTCAGCCATTGCCGGGCGACAGTTTCGAGATCATCGCCGCCGATGCGGTGGCCGGGACGTTCGATGCAGTCACAAATGCTTTCGGCCTCGTCGGCCTCGGGCTCGACGTCGACTACTTCACCGATGCCGTCGTGCTGGAACCGACGCGCCTGCTCGACGGCGACGCCAATTTCGACGGCGTCGTCGACCTGGCCGACTTTGGACTGCTCCGTGCCGGTTTCGGAGATTCCGGCCGCAACGCCGCTGATTTCAACCTCGACGGCACCGTCGACCTGGCCGACTTCGGAATCCTCCGTGCCTTCTTCGGCCAGAGCCTCGGTGGCGATCTCGGAGCCAGGGCTGGCGACCTCGCCATGATGGACGCTTGGGCCGCGACCGTGCCCGAGCCGGCGAGCGTGGCCTTGCTCGTTCCGGCCGGTTTGACGCTGCTGCGACGCAGGCGGTCGTAACCTTCGGGCATGACGCCTGCCCTTCGAGACGACCTCCGCAGCACGCTCGAGTCCATCCGCAACGACGGCCTGTACAAGGCCGAGCGATTGCTCTCGACACCGCAGGGCGCGTCGGCTGGCGTCGCGCCAGCGTCCGGCGTCCACGGCAGTCAGGCGAGTGACGTACCGGACGAGGTCCTCGTGCTGTGTGCCAACAACTACCTCGGCCTCGCGCAGCATCCCGCCATCGCGGAGGCGGCCCGACGGGGTCTCGACGAGTTCGGCTTCGGCCTGGCCAGCGTCCGCTTCATTTGCGGCACGCAGACCATCCACAAGCAGCTCGAAGATCAGATCAGCCGGTTCCTCCAGACCGACGACACGATCCTCTACAACTCCTGCTTCGACGCCAATGGCGGTTTGTTCGAGACACTGCTTGGCCCGGAAGACGCGGTCGTCAGCGACGCGCTCAACCACGCCTCCATCATCGACGGCATCCGTCTCTGCAAGGCCAAGCGCTTTCGCTACGCGAACAACAATCCCGTCGATCTCGAAGCCAAGCTGAAAGAAGCTCGCGACGGCGGAGCGCGCCACGTTTTGATTGCGACGGACGGCATCTTCTCGATGGACGGCACGATCGCTCGGCTCGACAAGGTGTGCGACCTCGCCGACAAGTACGACGCACTCGTGATGGTCGACGACTGCCACGCGACCGGCTTCGTCGGTGAGACCGGCAGGGGCACGCACGAGCATTGCGGCGTGATGGGTCGCGTCGACATCATCACCGGTACGCTCGGCAAAGCCCTCGGCGGCGCGTCGGGCGGCTTCACCAGTGGCCGGGCGGAAATCGTCGAGCTGCTGCGTCAGCGCTCGCGTCCGTACTTATTCAGCAACACGATCGCCCCGCCGCTGGTGACGGGCGCAATGAAGGCGATCGAGCTGGCGGAGACGGAGTCGTCGCTTCGCGAGCAGCTGCGTGAAAACACCGCCTTTTTCCGCCACGCGATGACCGACGCCGGCTTTGACATCCTCCCCGGCGAGCACCCGATCGTCCCCGTCATGCTCGGTGACGCCGCCCTGGCCGCTCGGTTCGCCGACGCAATGCTCACCTGCGGCATCTACGTCATCGGCTTCAGCTACCCCGTCGTCCCCAAGGGCCAAGCCCGCATCCGATGCCAGATGTCGGCCGCCCACACACGCGACGATCTGCAGCGGGCCGTCGACGCGTTCATCGACGTGAAAGAGCAGCTCGCCTCCTGAGTCTCACGCCGGAGACGAGCGTCGGTACAGCACACGAAACCGCCTGACCTCCGGCTCCATCGGGTCGTGCAGATCTTCGAAGCGGTCGAGTGTGAGGTCGCCTTCCAACGGGCGAAGGTCGTTACGCGACAGCGGCCAAGGTGGACCGTCGACGTCGGCATCGTCGTCGCGTCCGCGGCACTGGAGGAGCAGTCGTCCATCTGCAGCGAGGAGCCGCGGCAGCTGCCGCATCACGGCCGAGCGCTGCGGGTCGAGGAGCGCCTGAAGCGTGTACGACTCGAAGACGAAGTCGAAGCTGCCACGCCATGTTACTGGAGGATTGGCCGCGTCCGCGACCACGTACTCGACACGAGACTCAGGCCAACGTCGCTGGCACCACTCGATGGCGGTCGCTGACAAGTCGAACGCGACGATCGACGTCGCTCGTGGCGCCAGGGCCTCCGCGTCTTCGCCCAAGCCACATCCGACGACGAGAATGCGGCCGAGATCGCCGGGGTTCGAGTCGAGCCAATCGACGAGCATCGGATTCGGCCGATCGTCCGCCCACGGGACGCCGTCGACGTTGCCGTCGGCTTGCTGGTAGAGCGGCTCGAACCAGGCCGACGAGTCGCCAGCAGCGACCGCCTGACGGCTGAGCGCTTTCGCGCGTTCGCGTGCGTCACTTGGCAAGCGTGCGCCCTTTCGACTCAAGATGGTCACGAATTGCAGCCACGAGATCCGCGTCGCGCTCAGCATCAAACGGCCGGCCGTCGAGCTTCTCGGCTGGGTGGAGCCAGATCGGCTTCGTGATCAAGTCGGACGGCTCGTCGGCGTAACGCGGGATGATGTGGGCGTGGAGCTCGGGCTCCTGATTGCCGTAGATCGCATAGTTGATTCGCCGGCAGCCGGTCGCTGCCAGTACTGCGTCGCCCAAGGCAGCGACGTCACTCAGGAAGGCGAGTCGTGACGGCTCATCCAGGTCGTTCAACGTCGGAACCACCGGGTCGGCCATCAGCACGCACCAACCTCGCGGGTACTGCCGATCGGACATCACAGCCCATCCGGACACGAGGCGAGCAACGACCGCCGGATGTTCACCGCGATGAGCGCGGGCGATGCTGTTGGCAATGCCAGCCATGTTCGACCATTGGCACGTGCAAAGGTTCAGTCGATGTAGTCGACGTCGCCCTTGCGATCCATCGCGAGGTTGGCTAATCGATCGGCCAGCTTGTTCTGGTCGCGGAGCTTGTGCACGAACGACACCTTGCCGAGCTTCTTGGCGAGCGAGGAGGCCTGTTCGAAAAGCGGTTTGAGCTTCTCGTTCTTGACGCGGTACTGGCCTTTCATCTGTTTGATGACAAGCTCGCTGTCGCCGCGGACAGTGGTCTGCGACGCGCCGAGATCGACTGCTTTTTGCAACGCGAAGACAAGGCCCGAGTATTCGGCAACGTTGTTCGTCGCTCGCCCAACGAATCGCCCGGCTGTCACTAGCGGCGTCGACTCGTCGCGTGCATCGCGCACGACCACGCCGAACCCCGCCGGCCCGGGATTGCCCCGCGAACCACCGTCGAACTCCACGATCAGGTGCATCGCCGGCAGGCTAGGCACCGAGACACGACACGCTCAGCGATCAAGACCGTTCAAGCCGGTACTGGTTCGGCTGCCTCCGCTGCGGGCTCGGCGGGTACTTCGACCTCGGGCTCGATGTCCTCGCCCACGTGGCGAACGACGTAGACCTCGTCGACATCCTGGGCCTGGAACTCGGATGCGACGCGGGCGGCAAAGTCGTCTCGCGTCGAGACGGTGAATGGCCCGGCGATCTTCTCGACCTTGACGATCTTCACCTCGACCTCGACCGGCTCGGCGGTCTCGTCCTTGCCCTGGTGCAGCGACTCGGCGGCAGCGGTGGTGAGGATGCGCTTGATCTTGATCGGCACGCCCTTGCGATCGCGCTTGACGGCCTTCTTGCCGGTCTTGGCACGCGACGCACGCTTGGCCGTCTTCTTCTGCCGAACGGCCATCTCGGGCGTGAGGTCCTCGGGAATGTAGAGGATTCGGCCGCAACCCGGGCAGGTGATGATCTCGTCGCGAAGCTTCAGGCGGTTGTAGACGTCAACCACAAGCTCCATGTTGCAGGCGGTGCAATAGTAGCGCTCCTCCTTGCCGTCGATGTGACCGATCGGGGCGAGCGCTTCGCCGTCGTAGTTCTCGGCGAGTCGCTCGTAGGTCGCAAGCACGTCGGGCGGAACCTCGGCGGCGGCGGCGTCTCGCTTCGGGCGAAGCTCGTCGATCACCGCTTGAAGCTCGGCAGTTCGGCCTTCGATCTCGGCCTCGAGCTGCGTCGCCTTTTCGGCCTCGACCTTGGCCGCTTCCTGCTGCTCGACTTCCTGGGCTTTGAGCGCGTCGATCTGACTGGTCTGCGACAGGCCTTCCTCTTCAACTCGCTCGCGCTCAGACTTCTGCGTGTTCAGCTGCTGGAGCAGGGCCTGGTACTGGCGGTGATTTTTGGCTTCCTGCTGCTGCAGGCGAAGGTGCTCGATGTGCTCGTCGCGGTACTTGAGGTCGCCCTCCATCTCCATCTGCTTGGCGGTGATCCGCTGCAGGGAAGCGTGGGTCTCTTCGAGATGCTGCCGGGCGAGCTCGGCCCGCTTCTTCTGCACCCGCACGCCCCGGGTGGCCTTGTCGAGATCGTCCTCGGCTTTGCGGAGGTTGAGATCTGCCTTGTAGAGATGGAGTAGCCGTTGATTCGTGGGGCCCATGGGTGGCGTGCGTGCAGGGGTGGCGGCGTCCTCCACGCCGCTGTTTTCAAAGTCTGGAAGGGAGTGTAGCCAAGACCGCCCGTGCCGGCTGGCAAAAGGAGGCTGGTTGGAACGCGTCGGATGGCATCGGCCGGCGCACGCGTCGCACCGGGCAGCAACTGCGTCCGCGTGAACGACGCAAAGGAACCGCTTGGAATCGTGCGGAGACGTCCGTGGTCTCGATCGGGCGAGTCGCCGATAGCGGCACTGCCTGACGGAGAGGCCTCGTGTCATCGCGATCGCAGTTGCAGCCTCCGCGCAGCAAAACACCCGCAGCGTGGGCTGCGGGTGTTTGCTGTCCTTGGACAGGCGAATAGTCGGATGGCCATCCGTCGGTGTTGCCACCGACGATCCACCGTGAGGCGGACGAGGTTGTGCTGACAGTCGCTTCGGGGTTCGCACCCGTTGGCGTCTACAGAATCCCGTAGAAAGGAGGTGATCCAGCCGCAGGTTCCCCTACGGCTACCTTGTTACGACTTAGTCCCAGTCATCGAACCCGGCTTCGGCACCTCTGAGATGAGGCGACTTCGGCCGTTCCCGACTCCCATGACTTGACGGGCGGTGTGTACAAGGCTCAGGAACACATTCACCGCGACGTAGCTGATTCGCGATTACTAGCGATTCCACCTTCATGAAGGCGAGTTGCAGCCTTCAATCTGAACTTAGAGTAGGTTTTTAGATTGGCGCCGTTTCACAACTTAGCATCTCATTGTCCTGACCCAATGTAGCACGTGTGTAGCCCAGAGTATAAGGGGCATGCTGACTTGACGTCGTCCCCACCTTCCCCCGGTTTGTAACCGGTAG
>JBCDKH010000118.1 GCA_038746835.1 Planctomycetota bacterium
CATCTGGATCCTCCCCCTCGCCGCTGCTACTGGCGACCGCGTGACGCTCCGCGCGGTCATCGGTGCCGTCGTCGCAATGACAGGCGTCGTGCTGCTGCTTTTGCGATGAGCTTCGACCTGCGTGTCAATCGCTCCAGCTTTCCCCTTGGCGCTGTGGCGTTGCACCGCCATAGTTGCTGTGGGAGATCGCCTGGCACACCCGTGTGGGCTCCTCACAGCCGGTTGCACGGAGATGATGCCTCGTTCGCGTCCGAGTTCCGACCAGACCGCCGCTCTAACGAGTGGCCGAGTCGCGTTATCGGCAGCCAGTGAGCGGCTCGAAAGCCGACGGCTGCTGTCCGGCACGACGGGCGGGCCGGGGGATCCGGACGACACGTTCGCCGAGGCCATCTTGCTCGGGCTCATCGGCCCGGCCGGCGCGACCAGCGGGGCCGTCGACATCTCGACCGATGGCGACGACGTGGACGTCTACCGCTTTGACGTCGCGGCCGGGCAGACCGTCGGGTTCGACATCGACCGGGCCGTCGGCAGCACGCTGGACCCGGTCATGCGCCTGTTTGACGACACCGGGACGCAGCTCCAGTTCGAAGACGACGGCGTCGCGCCGGACGAGCCGTTCGGAACCGATGACAATCGTGGCGGCTACTTCGAGTTCACCTTCACGACGGCCGGCACGTTCTACGTCGGCGTCAGTGCTTTTGGGAACGACGCCTACGACCCGATCACCGGCGACGGCGACAACGTGGCCGCGACCAACGGCGGCTACGAGCTGGTCGTCACCGACCGTTTCGCCGCCATCGACAGCGGCGGGCAGTTCTACCCGTCGGCCATCGTCATCACCGGCACCGATGCGGCCGACACGCTCGTCTTCGACGTCGACCTTGCCACGGGCGACGTGCTCACGACGCTGAACGGGCACACGCTCCGCTACCTCGCCGGCCGACTTGATGCGCAGCAAGTCCTCGACGCTGGCGAGGGCAACGACACGATCGAGGTCGTCCGCGTCGCCACATCCGCAACGAGTCTCGCGTACAGCCTCGTCGCCCGCGGCGGCAGCGGCGACGACAGCTTCGTCGTCGGCACGGGCGACCTCGACAGCTCGATCTTCGGCGGCCTGACCATCGAGGGCGGCGATGACACCGACGACGTGGCAATTGACGACACGGTCGGTCTCGCCGGCGACATCTACCACCTGACCGGCACCGATGGCGGGAGACTCGAACAAGCCGGGCCACCCGGACCCTTCAGCGGAATTGACCTCGACGCGCTTGAAGGTCTCACCCTGCTGACGAGCGACGGCACCGACGTCATCAACGTCCATAATGGTACCGGCGTCGAGATCGATTCGGGTGGCGGAATCGACTCGATTAACATCTACGGCAACGACCCGCTGACGCCGGTCGTCGTCCGCACTGGAGACGGTGACGACACGCTTCAAGTCGACGTCGACAATGGCGGCCTGCCTGCGTCGGTCCGCTTGGTCGAAAGCGAGCGTCTGTCGAACCTGAGGCTCTTCTCGAAAGCGACGCTGATCGTTGACCCGGGCGCGGACAAGGTGATCGATGTTGGCCGGCTCACGACCTACGACTCAGTCGAAGGTGGCAGCCTTTTCGACTTGAACGACAACGTGCTCGTGCAGCGTCTTCCCGCGGTCGACGGCTTCTTCCGAAGCCGACTCGCCTCGGGCTACGACGGCGGAAGCTGGTCCGGCGTCGAGGGCATCACCAGCTCCGTCGCACGCGACTCGACCATTGCCGACGGCCTGGCGTACGGCACGGCGCTCGACATCGGTGTGACGGCGATTGACGGCGAATCGCTCGATGCCGGGAGCTTCGTCATCGCATACACGCTGCTCGGCGACGCGGACCTCAACCATGGCGTCGACCTTGCCGACTTCGGCAGGCTGCGCTCCGGCTTCGGCTCGTCGTCCGCCACCTTCGCACTCGGCGACTTCAACTACGACGGCGTCGTCAACCTGGCCGACTTCGGCCTGCTGCGGGCGTCGTTCGGCCAGACCGTCTCGCTGCCGTCGCTCTTCAGCAACGACGAGCTGTGACGCTCGTATCATCGCTCGTGCACGAGGCGAACCCGGCTCCGGCATGGCAGAAGGCGGTCGAAGCCGCCCGCGATGATCGTCGCCCACGCCTGCCCGAACCGCCGCCGATCCGGATCGAGGCCGTCGCCGACGTCCACCTGCCGATGTCGGCCGGTCTCGAGGTAGAGCTGGACGACTTCTACACGCAGCTTCTGCCGATGGTCCGGCGTGAGGGCGAGTTCCCGGCCTACGACGCGGAGGACTTTGGCATCGTCTTCGATGTCATCGAGACCCGACCCGATCGCGACGAGCTTCGGCCGGTGCTGCTGCGTGTACGCGGATTCGACGTCTTTTTCACGATGCTCCAGGAGCAGCAGATCGAGTTCCAACACCTTCGTGGCGTCGGGCCAGGCGATGATGCCGTGCTGCTGCGCGATCCTGCGGGCAACTGGGTGCAGGTTGCCGCATGGCGTGACTTCGGCTGACCTAATGTGACGCGTGTTCGGGGGTAAGCCCATCATCGGCCTGGTCGGCGGGATCGGCGCCGGAAAGTCGACCGTGAGCAAGCTCTTCGGCGAGGCCGGGTGCCGGGTCATCAGCAGCGATGAGCTGGTCGCCCTGGCCTACACACACCCGGCCGTCAAACGGGCCGTCTTCGACGAATTCGGTGACGAAGCCCTCGACCCGCGCGGCAACGTCAACAAGGCCGCCCTGTCGCGAGTCGTCTTCCGGCAGCCGGAAAAGCGGCAGTTTCTGGAGCAGCTGCTGCACCCCGTCGTGAACAAGGCACGCGTCGAGCTGATGGCCGAGGCGGCAGAGCGGGAGGAAACCAAGGCGTTCGTCTGGGACTCGCCGTTGCTCATGGAGACGCGGCTGGACGAGCTGTGCGACGCGGTGGTCTTCGTCGACGCGCCGTTGTTGGATCGCCAGCGTCGTGTTTTGGCTCGCGGGTGGGATGCGGGCGAGCTCGAGCGTCGGGAAAATGTCCAGACGCCTCTGGACAAGAAGCGATCGCGTGCCGATCATGTGCTGGTCAACGCGGACGACACGCCTGCGACAGGCGACGTTGTTTCCGCGATCCTCCGGACCATTCTCGAACATCCCGTGCCTGCCCCCACCTGCTGCGGCGGTGGTTGCGGATCGGGCGGGTGTCAGAGCCAGGCTGGTCCCTGTGGAGCGTCTGCTGCCGGTTCGTCCGGCTGTGGGTGTTCCGCCTGAAAGCTGGCGACAGGTCATTCGACTCGTCCGTCGGCGACATCGCCTCCCGCGGCCCGGTTCCGGGCCTGCTGCCTCTTCCGACTTCGCAATCAGCGACGGAATCCACAACCCGTGACCGTGTTCCGTGTCTTCTCACGGCCCGCGCGTCATCCCTCCTGCGACAACGAGAATCGACATGCCAGCCAAGACGGCTAAGCGAACCACCCGCCGACGGACCAAGGCGACCCGCACCGCGGCCGAGGAGACGCCCGATTCCGACGAATCGACCCAATCGCTCAACGGCGACGCCACCACCGTCGACGACGGAGAGGTCGCCACCAAAGCCAAGTCCAAAGCCAAGGAGGTCGACGACACCGCGGACGACGGTGACGAGGAGTCGGCCAAGCCAAAGCGCCGCAGCCGTCGCCGTGCCAAGAAGCAGGACGCCGAAGCCACCAAGCCGGTCGACGAGGACGAGGACGACGCGCCCGTCGCAAAGGCCAAGCCCCGGCCGGTTGATCCGAATCGCCCGCACATCCCGTCCGACGAAGAGATCGCCGCCGGCACGCCCGAGGGTCTGCGGTTCAAGCCGCTTGAGCAGCAGGACAAGCTCTACCTCAAGGAACTTCGCGAAAAGAGCGACGACGAGCTGCTCGAACTCGCTGAGGCGGAGAGCATTCCCGACGCCGCCAAGCTCAAGCGGCAGGACCTGATCTTCCGCATCCTCCGCAGCCGGGCACGCCAGACCGGCCTGCTCTTCGGCGAGGGCGTGCTGGAAGTGCTGCCCGACGGCTTCGGCTTCCTCCGCTCGGCCGACAACAACTACCAGGCCTCGCCCGACGACATTTACATCAGCCCGAGCCAGGTCCGACGCTTCGGCCTGAAGCGCGGCCACCAAGTCTTCGGCCAGATCCGTCCGCCCAAGGAGAGCGAACGCTACTTCGCCCTCCTCAAGGTCGACTCGATCATGAACGAGGACCCGCAGAAGGTCCACGGCCTGCGGACCTTCGAAGAGCTCACCCCGCTCCACCCCGAAGAGCGGCTCCACATGGAGAACGAGCCCGGCGAGGTCTCGATGCGGGTGCTCGACCTCGTCACGCCCATCGGCAAGGGGCAGCGCATGCTCATCGTCGCCCCGCCGCGAACGGGCAAGACGGTGCTGCTGCAGAAGATCGCGCACGCGATCAGCACGAATCACCCCGAGGCCGTCCTCATCATCATGCTCATCGACGAGCGGCCTGAGGAAGTGACGGACATGCGTCGCTCCACCAAGGGCGAGGTCGTCGCCAGCACCTTCGATGAGGGTGCGGCCCGGCACATCCAGGTGGCCGAGACCGTCATGGACAAGGCCAAGCGGTACGTCGAGTACGGCAAGGACGTCGTCATCCTGCTCGATTCCATCACCCGCCTCGCCCGCGCGTACAACAACGAGACGTCCAGTGGCAAGCTCGGCTCCGGCGGTGTCGACACGGCCGCGCTGCAGAAGCCGAAGCGCTTCTTCGGTGCCGCCCGCGCCATCGAAGGCGGGGGCAGCCTGACGATCCTCGCGACGGCCCTCGTCGACACCAACTCGAAAGCCGACGACGTCATCTTCGAAGAGTTCAAAGGCACCGGCAACGCCGAGCTGCACCTGGATCGCCGGCTCGTCGAGAAGCGGGTCTACCCGGCCATCGACATCAACGCCTCGGGCACGCGTCGCGAGGAGCTGCTGCTCGATCCGAAGGAGATGGAGCTCGTCTATCGCCTGCGCCGCGTCCTGTCGGACATGAACCCGGTCGAGGCGATGGAACTGCTCAAGGGCCGACTCGAGAAGACCAAGAGCAACGGCGAGTTCCTGCTCAAGATGAATCTCGACTGATGTCCTCGGACGCGACGTAGGGTGGGCCCGGGCCCACCTGCTGCACCGACCTGACGCCGAATCGTGGGCCGGCGCACGCCCGACGAGATGCTTCTCGAATCAAGCAAACAGACCGAACCGGACGGCTTTGAGAAGCTCGATCCTCGGAGCGTCACGGTCGAGCGGATCGGCTGGGCGATTTTCCTCGCCTTTGTGACCGTCGTCGCGTTGATCATCCTGGTGCCGGTGTTCTTTGCCGGCGATGGGTTCTCGCTGGCTTGGTTCATCCTGGCTTCGATCGCTCTTGCCATCATCGGGCTGGTGACGTTCATGCTCGCCTGGATGCCGCGAAAGGACTACGAGGCCAAGCGGCTTCGGCTGGATGACTTCGGGATCGAGATCCATCGCGGAGTCTTCTGGAAACGACGCCAGCTCATCCCGCGATCGCGCATCCAGCACACCGACGTCAGCCAAGGCCCGCTCCAGCGACGCTTCGGCCTGGGCACGATCAAGCTGCACACGGCCGGGACGCTCAACGCGACGATCGCACTCGAAGGCCTCGCGCACACGCGAGCTGTCGAGCTTCGCGATCGCCTCGTCCTCGACGACGAGCCTGAGGCTGAGGCCGAACTGGTGGTGGCAGAGCCGGAAGTCGAACCGTTCCCACCAGCGATCGAGGCCCGTGACGACCACGCCTGAAGTCGACGCATTCGGCACGCCGGCAGCGTCCGACTGGCGTCGGATGCACGCGTGGTCGGTGCTGTTCAACGTCGCCGGCATGGCAAGGTCCTTCGCGGTGCCGCTCGGCGTCGTCGCGTTCGCCTTCGTCTTCGGCGGCGGTGACGGTGTGCGCTCGATGACGGGGCTGCTTCTTGCGGGTGTCTCACTCGTCATCGCCGGGCTGGTGCAGGTCGTCCGCTTCCTGACGATGCGTTACCGCTTCGACGGCAACGACCTCGTCGTCCGTGTGGGCCTGATTTTCCGCAGCGAGCGGCGGATTCCGATGGCCAAGGTCCAGAACATCGACCTCGTCCAGAACGTCGTTCATCGCCTCTTCAACGTCGCCAAGGTCAAGCTCGAAACCGCCAGCGGCGCCGGGGCCGACGCGTCGTTCAGCGTTCTGGACGACGCGGCCATCAGCGAACTGCGGACACGCGTCTTCGCGAAACGAGACGCGGCCACTGCCCCAGTTGACGCGGTCGCCGAGACACCGGCTGAAGACGAGCAGGTGGTCGAGATCCTGCGGCTTTCCACGTTGGAAGTCGTGAAGCTCGGCCTGATGACGTTCCGCGGCATCGTCCTCGTCGCCGTCGTCGTCGCCATCGGTTTCGAGGCCGGGTTGGACAGTGTCTTCGAGCGTGTGGACGTCGAGGAAGTCACCAGCGGCATCACGTCGGCGACGAGCTCGACCAGTCGGCTCGACGCGATCCTGATCGGGTCGGCGCTCGTCGCTTCGGTGTTGCTCGGGCTCGCTGTGCTGTCGATTGCTTGGTCGCTGTTGCGGTTCCACGGCTTTCGGCTGACGCGTTCGGGCGAAGACCTTCGCGTCGAGTCGGGCCTTTTAACGAAGGTCAGCGCGACGGTGCCGCGTGGCAGAATTCAGTTCATCAGCGTTCGCGAGACGCTGGTCCATCGCCTGCTGAACCGGGTCACCGTCCGGGTCGAAAACGCCGGCGGCAAGGCGGCGGGGAATGGCGAGCAGCCCATCGGCGAAAAGTGGATCGCCCCGCTCGTTCCCGTCTCGCGTCTGCCCCAGGTGCTGAACGAGCTTCGGCCGGGGCTTTCGTTCGACGACCTGCCCTGGCAACCCGTCGCCCCGCGTGCGCGGTGGCGCATGAGTGTGAAAGCCCTCATCGGCACCGGTCTCGTTTCGGCACTGATCATCTGGCTGAGCTGGCAGATCGGGCTTGTCCTGCTAGTGCTGCTCTTGTTCTTCGAGCTCTGGTCCGCCAAACGCGAGGCCGACTACCGCGGCTGTGCGTTGACGGAAGAGGGCCTTTGGTTCCGTAGCGGTGCCTTCACCCGGCAGCAGAGCGTCGCCCCGCTGTCGAAGGTGCAGACGATGCACTGGACGCAGTCCCCCTTCGACCGCCGGCACGGTCACGCGACCCTGCGCGCCGACACCGCCGGCGCTGGGCCGTCGGGGCATTTCATCGCGATGCGCTACTTCCCCGTCGACAAAGCCGACGCAATGTGCCACGAGCTGTACACGCAGGTTGCCCGGACGGAGCTGTCGTGGAACTGATACGGATGATGAGGTGAATCGGCGTTAGCTTCCGACTTGTCGGGTGAGTATCGACCGCATCCTGACGCCGAGGGTTGAGCGAAGCGATGCCCCGGACGCGTGGTTGAGAGACATGACGCGGATATCGCTCCGGGGAATCGCTTCGCACAACCCTCGGCGTCATCGCACCACCCAAGCGCACACTCATCTCAGAATCCATAGGACCCCTCCGTCATCCCGAGCGCAGCCGAGGGACCTCGTCTGATTCTGGGCGATCAAGAAAGCGAGGTCCTTCGACTCGCTCCGCTCGCTCAGGATGACGGAAAGGGCTCAACCGGCGACGTCCGCCAGCACGTGATCGGCGACGTAGATCGGCACGCTCGTCGCGACGCCGACGGCGATCGCGTCGCTGGGGCGGCTGTCGACTTCGATCCACTCTTCCTCGCCTGTTGGTTCGGCCGGCTCGCCGTTGCCGTTGACCGGGACGCGACGACGCCGGCGGATGATGATCCGGGCGAAGAACGTGTGGTCCTGCAGGTTGTGGACCTCGATCCGGTCGACGACGCCGCCGAGGGCTTCGACGGTCGTTGCGAGCAAATCGTGCGTCAGAGGCCTGGCGTGGACGATGCCCTTGAGCCGACGATCGATGGCCATGGCTTCGCTGGAGCCGATGACGATCGGGAACTGCCGTGGGCCGTCGACTTCGTGCAGGACGATGATCTGCTGGTCCTGAAGCTCGCTGATGATGATGCGGCTCAGTTCCATCTTCACGCCAGTCGGCGCTGCCATCGTGTCGGACGAGTCGGCCGGAGGTACATCGTTTTCGTCCGAGCCGGCCATGGCGGAGTGGACGCTAAAGCAGCCCGCCGGCGCGGTCAAGACGACGGCCGACGTGGGCAAGGTTTGACACGCGTCGCCAGCCGCAGCTTCTGATATCGTCGGCCCATGAAGATCGGCGTTCCGACGGAGATCAAGCCTGACGAGAGTCGCGTCGCCCTCGTCCCGGCCGGCGTGCACGCGCTTGTCGACGCGGGGCACGAGGTCTTCCTCCAGGAAGGTGCCGGTGATGGCAGCGGCTTCACGGATGAGCAGTTTGTCGAAGCCGGTGCCACGATGGTCGCCGGTGCGAGGAAGCTGCATGCGTCGGCGGAGCTGATCGTTAAGGTCAAGGAGCCGCAGGTGAGCGAGGCGGCGATGTACACGCCGAATCAGACGGTCTTTGGCTACTACCACCTCGCAGCCGCGGACGACGTCGCCCAGGCGTGCATCGAGGCCGAGATCACCGCCATCGCGTACGAAACCGTCCGCGACCGCCAGGGTCGGCTGTGCCTGCTGACGCCGATGAGCGAGATCGCCGGCAAGATGAGCGTGCAGGAAGGGGCCAAGTACCTCGAGCGACCCAACGGCGGGCGAGGCGTTCTGCTGGGCGGCGTGCCGGGCGTGGCGCCGGCGAACGTCGTCGTCCTGGGCGGCGGCGTGGTGGGGACGTGCGCCGCCAAGATCGCCGCCGGATTCGGGGCGAACGTCGACATCCTCGACGTCGACCTCGACCGCCTCCGCTACCTCGACGACGTGATGCCGGCCAACGTGCACACCGTCTTCAGCAACGCCCACGCGGTCGCCGACTACTGCTCTCGCGCGGATTTAGTTGTCGGGGCGGTGCTTATTCCCGGGGCGAAGGCACCGCATCTGGTGACGCGTGAGATGCTCAAAGACATGCAGCCCGGCGCGGTCGCCGTCGACGTTGCGGTCGATCAAGGCGGCTGCTTCGAGACGAGTCGCCCGACGACGCACCAGGATCCGACCTACGTCGTCGACGGCGTTGTGCACTACTGCGTGAGCAACATGCCCGGCGCGGTCAGCCGGACGAGCACGATTGCCCTGTGCAACGCGACGTTCCCGTACGTGCTGGCGATTGCGAATCAGGGCGTCGCCGGCGCGCTGCAGAGCGATCCGGGCCTGCGCGAGGGCGTGAATCTGCAACGCGGCCGTGTCACCAACGCAGTGGTCGCGGCGAGCTTGAATCTCCCGTACACGCCCCTGGCCGCCTGACGCCTGGCATGGTTTTCGGCCGATATCATGGGTCATGGCCGACCGACAGAAGGAGCTTTCGCGTCACCTCGAACGCGACCCGGGCGACCCGTTCCTGCGCTACGCGATGGCCATGGAACACAAGAAAGCCGGCCGGCTCGACGAGGCGCTCGACTGGTTCGGCAAGACGCTTGAAGCGGACGAGACCTACTGCTACGCCCACTACCAGATCGGCCAGGTCCACGAGCAACGCGAAGACAACGACGCCGCCAGCGCCGCGTATGAGAAAGGCATCGCCGCGGCCAAGAAGCACAACGACGCGCACGCGGCTGGTGAGATGCAGGTCGCGCTCGACCTCTTGGACTGAGTTTTTGTGTCAGCCGACCACGCCTTCGAACCCGGCGACCGGGAAGGCGCCGCCGGCTTCGCCGAAGGCGTAGTGAATGTTGCCGTCGTCGTCGAAGAACGCGATGCCGCCGCGGAGAGAGATGGGCAGGTCGGTGTGTCGAGCCCACACGCTGTCGCCCGCGCCGACGCTGAAGACGCCCGTCGACCCGCGACGCGCCTCGATCTGCCCGCCGAGCACGAAGATGCGACCTTCGCGGACGAACGTGACCGACTCGTTGTGGCTCAGCTGTTGCGGCAGTTCTGGACCCTCTCGCCACGTGTCGGTGGCGGGTGAGTAGATCCAGACGTCGCTGTGCGGGACCTGGCCGATGGTGTGGTTGTGCTCGCCGCCGACGGTCCAGAGCTCGTCGTTGAACTCGACGATGCCGAGGTGGTTCTTCTCTCGCGGCAGCGACGCGGCGGCCTGCCACTCGGGCGGTGTGGTGTTGGTCGCGAGCGCCTCTTCGAGCGCAGCCAGATCGAGCGTGAAGTGGTCGTCCTGCGAGGCGACGCGCGTCTCATTGGTTCCGCCGACGAAATGGAGCGTGTCACCGTGAACGACGCCGCCCGGTGCGAATCGCAGCGCCGGCACGTCGATCGGCAGCGTTTCCCACGTGTCGGTCGCAACGTCGTACCGGAAGACTTCGTCCGAGAGGACAAAGCTTTGGCCGAACTCGCTGGTGCCGATTTGCCCACCGATCCAGTAGTAGTGGCCGCGTGCTTCGTCGAAGGCCATGGCCGCGTGCGTCTGGCCGGCGGTCTCGGGCAGGTTGGCCATGTCGACGACGTCGCCGGTGTTGACGTCGAACGCGAAGACGTCGCGCGTCACGACATCGAACCCACCGGCGAACCCGCCGACGACGTATTGCATGTCGCCGACGCGGAACGTCCCGCTCTCGACACGGCCTTCGCTGATCGCGTAGCTCGTCCCGGTCCACGCGATCGACTCGCCTGCCGTCGGGATCGGCCTCGGCTCGACCTCGGCAATGCGGAGATACAGCAGCGCCGGATCGATCGACGTGTTGCCGACTTGGACGCGAATCAGCCCATCGGTGACCCGCGTGAAGCCAACGCCCTCACCAAATGGCTCGCTGGCGAGCGGGATGGCAAAGACCGTCGGCTCGCCGTTGACAGAGATGCGATGTCGAGGCGACAGCGGCTCGGGATCGGTCACGTCGGGATCGCCGACGACGATGCCGACGGCGTAGGTGCCGTTGGGCACTTCAATCCGCCACTCGTCGCCGTTCTGCGGCAAGGCGATGGTGTCGTACCGCTCGTCGCGACCATCGACGGCAGATGGACTGTTGGACGAAGTGAGCTGGAAGACGTTGCGTGCGCTGTTGCGATCGACGACGTCGCCAGTGGCTTCGAGATCGCGATTCCAGCCGTAGCGAAGCCCGTTGCCGCGCGTGGCAAAGGGCCGGCCGAAGTCGGCGCGAGCGAACTCGACGCCTTCGTGGCCGGCAGGTTGGAAGTTGATGTTGACCTGAAAGCCGCCTTCGAGCGTCGGGTCGTAGCTGCAGACCGGGCACGAGCAGCCCGGGCCATGGATCGTGCAGTCGGGATCGCTGGTACTGAGGTGACGCCGTGCTTCCAGCCGCTCGAGCCGTGCGGCCTCGGGCAGCGCATGCTGCTCCCCGGCGGCATCGCATTGCTGGCGGCACATATCGCCGACATCGGCCAACGCCGGCGATGACCTTACCTCAACATGAGCAACGCATGCGTCAGCTTCGATCGATCTCGCCGACCAGCGCGTCGCTCATGAACCCGTTGTCGCGCGAGTCGCCTGCGATGTAGAGCAGGCGATCCTCGTCGTCGTCGTAGACCAGCGAACCGACCTTGCGAGGCTGACTCAGGCTCGTGTGGATCCGCCACCGGTCCTCGGCCACGTCGTAGCTGAAGACGTCGTCGCCGACGAAGTTGCCGCGACGCTGTCCGCCGGCTACCCAGATCCGCTCGCCGTCGAAGGCCCAGTTGATGTGACTCAGCGGCACCGGCGAGAGCTGGCCCAGCGACCATGAGGCCGCGTCCACGTCGTACCGCTGGACCTCATGGCGAACCGAATAGCCGAGGTTGTGGTCGTACTCGCCCATCACCACGACCGCCAAATCGCCGCCTGACGGCGCACCGCCCGGCACGAGTTGCACGGCCGAGTGATTGATCGCAAACGGCAGCGGCGGCATGTCGACCCACTCGGCTGAGGCGTTGCCGTTGTCGACCGCATCGACCAGATCGAGCGACCAGTGCGACACCTGCGTCAGC
>JBCDKH010000119.1 GCA_038746835.1 Planctomycetota bacterium
CCGCCCGGCGTGCCGGCCTGACGTCCATTGCCAGGCGGTTCCCGCTCACCGACGCAGCCGGCGAAGCTCAGATCGAGCTGATCGATCGCGACCTTGCCGCGGGCCGTGTCGGCAGTGCATATCGCTCGGCACGAGATGCAACGGTGCCGTCGTCGCGTTCCTCGCAGCTTCCAGAGTTGCTGCTGCGTCGCGTCGCAACGGCCGGTTTGCTCGGGCGGACGAGCGATGCCGAGTCTGCTTCTCAGCGACTTGCTGATGACTTCCCAAACGCGACCGGCACTGTTGCGGGCGAGGAGCAAAACCTCGCACAGGTCGCCCGAGACCTTCTGGACGGCCGCCTAGCGCCAAGAGACGTCGTCGCGATCGTGGACGGCTGGCCAACGTTTGCGGGTGATCCGACGCGGAATGTGCCCGCTGAGCTGTCGCCGGGGAAACTCAGCCCGCAGTTCGCCACGATGGTCGTCCCCGACGAAGCCTTCCCGGGTGGAATCCGCGGCATCGAGCAGCGGTTGGGCACGTGGCGCAAGACGGTGCAGATGGCCGGGATGTTCCCGGTGCTGGCGGATGGCGTGTTGTATTGGACGGACAACGTCACGCTGCGAGCGCTCGAACTCGCCAGCAGGCAAACACCCATCGCTTGGACGAAGACGCACCCGGCAACGCAGGACCGTCCGGCCGGCGTGCTCGTCGCCGACGTCTCGGCCCTTCCGACGCCCAGGGCAGCTGCGCTCGCCCCGGTGATTGATGGCAACCGCATCTTCGCCATCGTCGGGCGACGCGACTTCAACATGGACGCCGTGGGCGGTCGTTCGGGAACACGTGGGCCGTCGTTGATTTCAGCCGATCGGCGAGACGGACGCCTGCTCTGGCGGACGAACGTCTCCGACTTCGATCGCGACGACGTTGAAGCCGCGCTTGGGCTTGTGACCGAAGGCGTCCAGGACGCCCGCGCCGGGCAGGCCGACCTGGTCACGGGCTTCTTGCAGGGGCACTTCTTCGGAGCACCGGTCCATGTCGGGCAGACGCTGTGGATGCTCGTGCAAACCAGCCCACAGCGGCAGCAGGCTTTCTCTCAGTCCTTCGCGGCTGGAATCAACGCGGAGACGGGCGCGTTGGAACACATCATTTACCTGATGACCGTCGGCGAAGGGCGCCTTCGCCAGCAGGCCAGTCGCAGTGAACCAGAGCCTGACGTCTTGCCATCGGCCAATGACGGCGTTGTCTACATGCCGACCGGCCAAGGCTGCATTGCCGCGATCGAGTCGGATGAGGGCCGGTTGCTCTGGCTCAACTTGTACGAGCGGGCGTCGCTGGCCGAGCGGACGACCGACAGCCGATTGCGACGTCGCTTCCAAGCTGGCGGTGCGACGGTTCGGGAGTCACCGCCGTTTACCAAGTCGCTTCCGTTCCACGCGTCGACGCCGATCGTCGCGGATGGTCGGCTCTACTATCGGCCACCAGACGCCCGGTCGATCGTCATCTACGACGCCGCCGTCGGCGAGCTGGTCGCGGCGATCCCCGACACACCGCCGAGTCTGTCGGCCATTCGACCGGCAGGCCGGACCAACTTCGGCAGCGACAACGACGCGATTCGCACCGTTCTCCACGTCGACGGCGATCGGCTCTACGGCTTTGGCGGACGGACGATCTACAGCGTGCGACTCGGCGCAGCCATCGACGCGGTCACGAGCGGGACGTTTGCCCGAATGAGCGACGTGGACTGGGCATACTGGATCAGCCCATTCAGCCAGCCCGCCCACCGCGGCGGCAGCCGGAGCGAGTCGATCATGGGTCGACCGGCCGTGACCGACGCGCACCTGCTCGTTCCGCTGTGGGACGGGATTGCCCTGCTCGACAAGGAGACGGGGCGACGTCTCGATGGTCAGCTTGGTGGTCTGCGATCGTGGGAGAGCCTGCCGCCCGACAAGGCGGCCGCGACGGTGCCGGGTGGCAACCCGCCGCGTGCGTTCGACAACGAATCGCTCGTCGGCAACCTCATCGCCTCCGAAGATCGCGTCATCGTCGCGGGACAGCAGGCGATCGGCGTGTTCGCCGACAGTGACGCTGTCCGACGTCGCCTTCTGGCTGCGCTCGATGCCGACCCGACGGATCCCGAGCCGCTCGCGTCGTTGGCCAGGCTCGACTACCTCGAAGACAACCTCAGCGGCTTCCGACAGCGCCTTGACGAAGCGGCAGCACTCGCCGGTGGGAACGATCTCGCCTTCGAGACCGCACTCTCTGTCATCCCGACATCGAGCGGCCTCGCAACCGCGGCCGCACTCGACGCGGCCGAAGCGCTTGCGGACGAACCGGTCGAGCACGTCCGCGCTCGATTCGCGTTCCATGACGCCCGCGACGCGCCCGGCGGCGACGAAGCAAGGCTCGCTGCAGTTCGCGACGTACTCGAAAACCCCGATTGGCGAGCCCTTCCATTCGAGACCGGTTCGTTGCGGGGCTTCACCGCTGGCGACGTGGCCGCGTCGCGACTGGCGTCGATGCGTGGATCCGTCATGCCGACCCTCTTCGACGAGACGGACCGTCGAGCCCGCGAGGCCCTCGACTCGGCCGTTGGCGTGGAAGCGTTGGTCGAGGTGTCGGCGATGTACCCGACATCGCCCGCCGGCATCGAGGCGCTCCTTCAGGCAGCGCGAACGCTCGAAGAGTCAGGTGATGCGGTCGCTGCCGCGGGGATGGCCAGGCGTGTGCTGGAGGCGGCAGTGATGGGCCGCGACGCGCAGGCTGGCTTCGAGGCTCGGCTTCAGCTCGTCCAGCTCGATCTGCTGGACGGAACGAAGGAATCGCTCGCCGACGCGGCCAGTCGTCTGGAGTGGCTTGCGACGCAACGTCCGACGCGACAGGTCACGCTGCCGCTCGAACCCGACGGCAGCATGCGGCCGACCCTCGTCGAGCAGGCGGCGGCGGAGACGCGTCGTCGTGCGAGCGTGGCTGCACGCGACGCCGCTGCCGACGTCTCACTCCCAGCGGCGGCGACGTCGCTGCTGTTCGACCTCGACGGCGTTCGGTCGTTCGAGGGCTTGCTGACGCTCTTGCCAACCGTCCACAGTGCGGCATCGGGCGGTGTAGAGCTGGCTGTTTCTGGCAGCGAAGTGATCGCTGTCGGGCTCGACGATGGCTGGACGACGGACATCGGCATCGAGGCGACGGCCGCTCGATGGATCGATGGTGACGCGATCACCTTCGGACCGGCCGGGCTCGTGAGCGTCGACGGAGAGACCGGGGCGGTCCAGTGGAACTTGCACGAGCCCGCCGACGCGTCGGCCGTTTCTGGCGATGACGTCGTGCGATACCGCGACGGTCAGCTCACCAGTGTCACGCCCGATGGCACGCTGCGATGGTCCGTTGCAACGTCCGCACAAGACAATATCCGACTGCGTGCATCTCGCGATGTCGTGGTGGTCCAGAGTGATCGGCCAGAAGCTGACAACGGTTGGAGCCTTGCGATTCACGACGCAGCGACTGGGCGATTGCTTATGTCGCGCGCCGGGCCTTCGGGCGAAGTTGGGTCTGGCGAAGCCCGCAAGTTGATCGACGCCCTGCCGCTGCACGGCGGCCGGGTGGCAGTGGTGTACGACGACCGCATCGCCCTGCTCGATCCTGCGACCCAGACACCGCTTGCAGGCGGTGTGGACGTGATCATCGACGAAACGTTGACCCGTCTAGCCCGATTGGAGCAAGAGGCGCGTCGCAACGCTGCGGCGGCTGCCGGGCCGTTCGAGGCGGCAGCGCCGGGCGGCCGGTTCGACGTCTGGCTCGGAAGGCCGCAGTTCCCGCGCGTCGTCGAGGCTGGCGGGCGACTGCTCGTCATGGCCGACCTTCGCGCGGCGTCGAGGCGCGACGGCATCGCGATCGACCTCGCGACCGGCGACACGCTCACCGTCAACGATCCGGCGCGTGGCCAGCCAGTGCCGGTGCTGCTCCGTGGCGCTTCCGCCCAGACGCCCTTCGACCTTGACGACTTCCCGCCCGACGCCCGTGACCGAGCGCGCGCCGCCATGGCTAACGACGTCGCGGACGAGCGGCCCAAACACCCGGCAGGCGGATCGTTCCTCGTCGAAGGCCGACGCGTCTACACACTCGGCGAGCGAGGTGTCGAGGCGTACGACCTCGACGCACCCGGCGGCGACGTTGGCCCGCACTGGACTCGTCCCGACGACGTGTACGCCCGAGCGCTCGACCCAGCCACCGCCATCGGCGGCGTCTTGGGACGGGAGCACGCCTTCCTCATCGATCGAGCCGAAGGCACGACGACGTCACGGCTCGTCACCTTCTCGCGTCGACTCGTGCCAGAAAAGGGCTACGAGTCAGGCTTGCCACGCGGGACGATCGACCTCGCTGCCGAGCCGTTCAACCTTCGCGGCGACCTGACTGTTCGCCCAATTGCTGGCGGGTTGGTCCTCGGCGACGCGTTCGGACGCGTCATCGTTCTGCCGGCTGCCGAGTGAACTCCGCCAGCTGCTCGACGGCCTTCGACCACGAGTAGTCGGTGGCGATCCGCTGGCGACCACGCTCGCCCATCTCCGTGAGTTCGTCCCTCGATCGACGCAGCGCATTAGCGAGTGACTCGTCGACGGCACGCTGTGTCGGCTCGACGCACCAGCCAGCCTGTGCGTCGTTCAACCAACGCCACGGCGTGTTGGTGGTCGTCACGACCGGCACGCCGGCTGCAAGCGATTCGCCGACGACCACGCCGAAGTTTTCCCAGTCGGTCGGCAACACGAACAGCTCGATCGCAGCCAGAAAGTCGACTTTCGCGTCATGCACCTGCGGCCCGAGGATCGTCACCCGGCCGCCGAGCCCGAGTTGTTCGATCTCCCGTTCAAGCTCTGCCTGATGCCCGCGTTGGTCGTGCCCGGCGATGACGAGATGCCAGTCGTCGGACGACTGGTTCGCCCACGACCTGACGAGCTTGAGTAAGCCCTTCTTGCGATCGAAATAGCCCAGAAATCCGCAGAGTCTTCGGCCTGCTAGCTCAGGATGAGCGACACGCCACCGATCGGCATCTCCCCTCGGCAGTGGCCGAACGCCGGGCGGAACAACTGCTGCGGGCTGGTCGAGGCCGTAGTCGCGACAGAAACCAAGCTCCTGCTCGCACGTCACGTGCAGTCGATCCACTGCGGCGAGATTCGGCCGATCGAGGGTGTGGTAGAGCAGGCGTTTCTTGAATCGGTTGCGATTCAGCAGCCACGGATACAAACCGCCGTGCGTGGCGAGCATCAGTGGCCTGCCGTGTTTCTGTGCCGCACGACGGACTGGTGAGAGCGTCCACATCCGAAGGCCGCCGTGGGCATGAATGAGGTCCGACCTGGCGGCCAGTCGATCCAAGCGTGCGGCAAGGTCGGGGCTGTATCCCAGTGCCGGCAGAGGCGTCTTGGTCTCGGTTGCCACCTCGAGGTGGACGCCGTCGTGTTCGCGTAGCGACTGGGCGTCTGTGCCGAGGTGATCGCAGTCGAGCCCGACCACGGCGACGCGTTGGCCTGCCTCTGCCTGCGCGAGGGCGAGGTCGTTGACGAAATGCCAAACCCCGCCGCCACACCGGCCGAGGCGTGGCGTGACGTGCAGGACGTCGAAGTGGGTTTCGTCTTCGCCGGCGGGCACGTCGGTGGCACGCTACGGGCGGTTTCGATTGCGGACAGAGCGAGTCGGCTCGTTCCGTTGCGTCGGCGTGCCGCTCTAGTGTGGGCTGTGGCAGAGGCTCGTGTCGATTGGAATGCACTTCACGGCAGTGCGTTTGCAGGAAAACGATGCCTCGTCACCGGCGGACTCGGCTTCATCGGCGGGCATCTAACGGAGGCTCTTGCAGGACTGGGCGCAACGGTCGTAATCCTCGACAACGCAAGTGGCGGAAACCGCTGGCCATACTGCAGCGGCGACGTGTGCGTCCACGAGGATGACATTGTCGATCCCTACGCCTGCGAGATTGCGGCTGATCAGTGCGATGTCGCGTTTCATCTTGCGGCCAAGGTCAGCGTCCCTGCCAGCGTCAATGACCCAATCGCCTATCACACGGCCGATGCGAGCGGCACGCTCAATGTTCTAGATGCTTGCAAGCGGATGGGTGTATCGCGCGTCGTCTATTCCGCCAGCAGCAGCGCGTACGGCGACTCGCAGACCCTGCCGAAGGTTGAGTCGATGCCATCCATGCCCATGAGCCCCTACGCCGCTGCGAAGCTGGCGGGCGAGGGCTACTGCCGGGCGTACGCCGCGTGTTACGAGATCGACGTGGTCTCGCTTCGCTACTTCAACGTCTTCGGCCCACGTCAGAACGCCAACAGCGCCTACGCCGGGGTCATCGCCGCCTTTGCGCGGGACCTCGTCGCCGGCAAACGTCCGACCATCTTCGGCGACGGCTCGGCCAGTCGAGACTTCACGCACGTCGACAATGTCGTTCATGCCAACCTGCTCGCCGCGCGGCACGCGACACGGCTGGGCGGCGACGTGTTCAACGTCGGCACAGGCCAGCGTGTGACCGTGTCTGAGCTCGCTCGTAAAATGGCTTCGGTCCTGGACCGCGACGATCTGGAGCCGCGATTCCAACCGCCGCGCACCGGTGACGTGCCTCACTCGCAAGCCGGCCTCGACAAGCCGACGGCCGTCCTGGGCTACGAGCCGATCGTTTCGTTCGAGCGTGGCCTGAAAGAGACCGTCGCGTGGTATCGCGCACAGGCTGCTGCGTAAGCGACGACCGACGTCAAGGGAAGATGTCGACGCTCACGCCCTCTTCCTCGATTTGCTCGACGACGCGTCGCACGTCCTTGAGCAGCTCGCCCACGATGCGGAGGTCATCCTCCAGAATGCGGTAGATCGCCGAGTCGTTGAGGAGCAGGCCGAGCGTGCCGTCGGTGCCTTCGAGTCGGCCGACGACGCGTTCGCCAGAGGCCAGCAGACGGTCGGCCCGCGTGAGGCTGGTCAGGACGTTGCTCAAAATCGCGTCGACGTCGGACTGAGCCTCGTCGACGAGGATCTTCGTCGAAGTGGTGATCTCCCGCGCGTCAGACGACATTGCCTGAACGTCGTCCATGACGACGACGGCTCGCTCCTGCAGCTCGCCCATATCCCGGCCGAGGTCGCGGTACACCTCAGCGGCCTCGGCGGCGGCGTCGCTGGCTCGGCGGGCGCTGGCAAGGGTGCCGCGAAGGTCGTCGACCAGCTGCTCATCGCCCGCGACAGCGTTGATCGAGTCGGTCAGCTCGCCCAGCTTCTCGATCTGCTGGGCCAAAAGCGAAATGAGCTGACGTTCGCGGACGTCCTGCACGAGTGCGGACACCTCGCCTGCCAGGATTGGCACTTCGGGTGGCAACAGGCCGCCAAGTTCGGATCGACCTTCGATCGTCGCGACTTCGAAGAGCGTGCTTTCGGCGGTGTTGCCGATGAGTTCGAGGTCGAGCACCGCCCCGCCGCTGATCGGATTGATCGCACGAACGACGGCGATCACGTTTGCTGGAATCTGGTCATTGGTGACGGTGATGCCGATGTCGAAGCCGGTTCGGCTTTCGGAGAGCTGGATGCGGTCGACACGTCCGACGGTCTTGCCGCGGTAGACGACGCGTCCGCCTTCGCTCAGGCCGTCAACGCGTGGCAGTTCGAGCTGGATGGTGTGCCCGCCGCCCGCTGCAAATCCGCCGACGGTGCCGCCGAACTTGATGATCATCCAGCCCAGGGCGACCATGGCACCCAGGACGGTCAGAGCGACGATGAGGTTTCGTCCGGCGGACATGTTGCGACAGTAGCGGCGGCCAGCAAGATCGGGCCGTCGCCCGTGTTACCAGCGCTGTGGAATTCTGCCGATGGTCGGCTGCGCGTCGGTCACGTATGGTGCCGGCGGCGCAACCGCGGCGTCCAGGGCTTGGCACTTTGTGGCCGGACCGATGGATGCCCTTGATGGCGCCGGACCACCGACTCCGGGCATGCCCGCAGGCCATCGCTGGCCAAGACGGGACGGCCGGGGTGGGAGCTTTCAGAGGCCGATGAGTCATCTCGTCCGCCGACGAACGGGTTCGGGCCACCCCTGCTGCTCAAGGGTTCGTCCGCAACGCCTCGCCCGCGTCCGCCGGTTGCCGCCTTTTCAGACTTCCGTGGCGAGCGAGCTAGCTCGACACACGTCGCCCGCTACGACCAGTCGAACCGCGCCGAAAGCGAACTGCCCGCCGTGGACGGCGTAGCATGACGCGTGCTTCGAAAGCGGTACAACCACGTCGTCACCGCGACGTCGCTCGGCGGGCTTGCCTTGCTGCTTGGTGGGTGCTCTTCGGGCGTGAATCGTCTCGAAACGGGCTACCGCTATCAGTCGCTCAACGACACGGAGTTCGACCGCATGGCCTACTACGTCGATCCTTTCTCGACCGAAGCCCGCGTCGCCGAAGCCGCTGCCCGCTCGAACGATCAGGTCGGGCCGCAGACTCCCGGTGGTCGCCCTTGAGTTCTTTGAGACTGCTCGATCGATGACCACGCAGCGACTCGCTCCACTGCCGACCAAGCCAGCACCGGCGGTGCGCGGGAAGCCGCCGCTGGGCAAACAGGCGGATCGTCTCGTCAGTGTGGCCGGGCCGCTGCTTCGTCGAAACAAGTCGGCGGTGCTGGCCGACTGGCTTCGCAAGAACCTCAGCCCACGCGAGCTGTGCCTGTTTCTTGGACACGAGCGGTCAGACGTCCGTCAGGTCGCAGCGTTTTCGCTTGCCGCGGTCGGATGTCGGCGGTGCGTTGACCGTCTCGTGCCGCTGCTGCGTGACCAAGACGCAGGCGTGCGACAGATGGCCGAGCACGGGCTGTGTGGCATCTGGTGTCGCCTTGGCAGCCCAACCGGAAACGAGTGGCTACGACGCGGCTCGCACTGCCTCGGCCAGGGCGACATTCAAAAGGCAGTTCGCTGTTTCGATGCCGCGATCGCGGAGTCGCCAGCGTTTGCCGACGCGTACAACCAGCGCGGCCTGGCCCACTTCCTGCAGAATCGCCCCGACCTCGCGCTGCTCGACGGCGAGACGTGCCTGCGACTCGAGCCGAATCACTTCGTCGCCTGGGCCGCTGTCGGCCACGCCCACGCCTCGCTGGGTGACTCCGCTGCCGCTGCCGAGTGCTATCGCCACGCGCTGGACATTCACCCCGGCATGCACGCCGTCCAGGAAATGTTGCGCGAGGTCGAGGCAGCGGAAGACCGGTGCTGACCGAAGATCGACAAGCAGTCCTTCAAGCCGTGTCGCGCGTGCGGCGGCGGCTCATCGGCCAGCGTCTCGCATGCAGCGCAGTGGCGGCACTTGCGGTCGCCATTGCATTTTGGCCATGGACGGGCATCGTTGCCGCGAGCGTTGTTGCTTCGGTTGTGCTTCTGACCGTGACGCTGCCGCGTTGGCCTCGGCTTGTTGGCGTTGCAGATCGGCTGGACGAGTCCCTTCGGCTGCCACAGTCTCTCGGGACGGCGATTCGAGAACCCAGAACGCCCATTCTGTCGCTGCCAACGCCTGGCGACGTGAGTGCGAGACATCTCCCGACCACTGCGTGGCGCGTTCCTGCGGCGGCGAGTGCGGTTGCGGTGCTGTCGCTGGCCTTCTCTGAGATCTTGCCAGAGTCGCGGCGATCTGCGACCAACCAGGTTGCGATCGCTGAATCCGACGGCGTCGCCACGTTCCCGGATCGTTTGGTGGTCGGTTCGGATGAAGGTGACCCGGCACCTCCGCAGCCTCAAGCGTTCAGCTCCGATCGGCGTGACTTGCCCAGCGCCGAGACGACTCCCGGCACTGGCCCCGGAAACGAAACCGGTGATACCGATCCACCGATGGTCTCGGCGGTGACATCGGAACGTGGTCAGTCAACGTCAGCGGCCGACACGCGATCGCCGGATGTCATCGGAGATGGCACTGCCTCGGCAAACGGAAGCGGCATCGCTTCCGACGACATAGTGACGAACTCACAGTCACTCAATCCCGGCTCACCAGACGATCAACCTGCGGCCCAGACGCAGATCGAAGGAATCGTCAGCGATTTGCCGTCGCGCTATCACGAGGTCGCTCGCGCATACTTCAGCATGGACGACTAGCGGTCGATCGTTCCGGGGTTCAAGCGAATCACCTAACCCAGTCCGGGGCTTTGGGCGAGCCCTTGACGCTGTGAGCCTGCTCCCCGGCGAGCGTTGCGAGGATCGCCTTCATGAACGAGCCGAGATCGTCGGGGTGGCGGGCCGTGATGATGTGACCGTCGACTACGGTCTCTTCATCGACCCACTCGGCCCCGGCGTTGCGGCAGTCGTCGATGATGCTGAAAAAGCTCGTGCAACGTCGCCCGCGTAGCGCGTCGGCCGTGCAAAGCATCCATGGGCCGTGGCAGATGCCGGCCATCGGAATTCTCGCCTTCTGGGCATCTCGGACGAGGCGAACGAGGTGCTCGTCACGTCGCATGTGGTCGGGTGAAGATCCGCCGGGAATGACGATCAGGTCGAAATCGCCCGCTTGTGCATTCGCCGAGGCCAAGTCACCTTTCTGGACCGTCCCGTACTTGCCCTTGTAGTCCGAGTCGGTGTTCGGGGCGACGACCACCACCTCATGACCCGCCTCGGCCAGACGTAGCCGCGGGTAATGCAACTCGTTGTCCTCAAACGTTTTCTCGAGCAGGATTGAGACCTTTGCCATGACAGCCGGAGCCTACCGACTGCAGGTGTGAACGGGGAGGATCAAATTCGCAAGTGATTGCAAGCAAAAAATCCAGATTTTGCACGTTGGCGAAACGACGCCTGCCGAGAATACTCCAGTGGTCGGCAAACCGATCCCGGCAAACAACGCGAAAAGAGCCGAAAACGGCTCATTGACACAAAACGACCGAACCGCAAACCGAAAAGAAGGGCCCCTGAAAATGCGCAACTATTTGATAGCCGCGGCGAGCGCCGCAGCCATCGGGGTAGCAGCTCCAAATGCTGACGCCGCGGAACTGGAGATCCAGCTGACTGGCTTGGACGTCTTCCTTGGCTTCGACGGCAAGTTCAACATCCAGACCGCTCCGACCGCCGGCCCGCGTGATGACGTCGAGGCCGCGACGTTCTTCGTCGACGGCGTTGAGATCGCGACGGTCGTTGGAGACATCAGCGCCGGCATCGGCCTGCCAGGGTTCCTGATTCCTGTTGACGGCGGAACGACCACCAACCAGCAGGAGCAAGGCTACTTCAACCTCGACCTCGACACCACGATCGGTGGCGAGGGCTGGCTCAACCTCAACGTTGGCAGCTCCAACGCAGTGACTGCGTTCTACACCGGAAACGAGATCGGCATCAGCTTCATTGGTGAAGCAGACTTCCTTGCCGAGCAGGAGCCGCTGACCCGCGTGCCGAACTGGCCCGGCTTCAACGACTTCGATCTCATCACGTTCAGCTTCGTCTCGACGAACATCTCAGACGTCGAAGACAACGGGCACAGCCTCACGCAGTTCCGCGCCTCGGGTGCCGGAACCGTCAACGGCAACGCCATCCCGGAACCCGCGACCGCCGGGCTTCTCGCTGTCGCCGGACTCACCGCCCTTCGCCGCCGGCGGGCCTGAGTCTCAAGCAGCACACGTCGGCTTCGGCCGCGAATAGGCATCTCTCTCCTGTTGCAAGACGTCGACCTTCTCGGTCGGCGTCTTGCTTCTTTTCCGCAAGTCGGATTCTTTCGGACTCGTCTCCCAATCGCGTCGTCTACGAAAGTCAGCCGCCCGCGGCAGCGGGCGCTTCGTGGACCCAACACGCCCGCTGTCGCGGGCGGCTCACTGTTGACATCCCGAAGTCCGACTCCCTCTCATGTTCGAGGGATGCAATGCACGCCGTCACCAAGCGACGCGTCGCCCTGTCACCTAGTTGCCCGTGGCGGTCTCGGTGGCTTGC
>JBCDKH010000120.1 GCA_038746835.1 Planctomycetota bacterium
CCAGTGGCGACTACCACCCGCACGGCGACACCGTCATCTACCCGACGCTCGTCCGCATGGGCCAGGGCTGGTCGATGCGGCATCCGCTGGTCGATCCGCAGGGCAACTTCGGCTCCACCGACGGCGACCCGCCCGCGGCCATGCGATACACGGAAGCCCGCATGACCGCCGTCGCTGCGGAGATGCTGGCCGATATCAACCTCGACACCGTCGACTTCCAGCCCAACTACGACGAGCGTCCCGGCAAGGACGAGCCCACCGTCCTGCCGGGCAAGTTCCCGAACCTGCTCGTCAACGGCTCGACCGGCATCGCCGTCGGCATGGCGTGCAACCTCCTGCCGCACAATTTGGGCGAGGTCTGCGACGCCATCGTCCAGGTCATCGATCGCCCCGAGACCACCACGGCCGAGCTCCTCAAGATCGTGCCCGGCCCGGACTTCCCCACCGGCGGCATCGTCATGGGGACCGACGGCATCGTCGAGGGGTACACGACCGGTCGCGGCAAGCTCACGCTCCGCAGCCGGCACCACGTCGAGGAACACAAGGGCCGGCACAGCGTGGTCATCGACGACCTGCCGTACGGCGTGATCCGCAAGTCGATCGTCACCGCCGTCGCCGAAGCCGCCAAGGCCGGTCGGATGGAGGACATCTCGGCCGTCAACGACGAGTCGGGCCGCAAGCACGACTGCCGGATCGTCATCGACCTCAAGAAGGGCGCCGAGCCGGATGTCGTGGTCAACCAGCTCTTCCAGTACACGCCAGCGCAGGTGACGGTCTCGATGATCAACATCGCCATCGTCGGCAGGCGGCCGCGGACGCTCGGGCTTCGCCAGCTCATCGACGAGTTCGTCGACCACCGCGTCGAGGTCGTCACGCGTCGCACGCGGCACCTGCTCAAGAAGGCGCTCCAGAAGGCTCACCTGCTCGAAGGCGAGATCTACGCCGTCTGCGACATCGACGAGGTCGTGAAGCTCATCCGCAGCAGCACGACGCGCGAAGAGGCCATCGAGAAGCTGCGTGCCCGCCGGTTCCAGATTCCGGCCGACCATCCGTACGCGCCGCAGATTCCGCAGACGCTCATCGATCGTGCGAACGAAGACGGCGGGGCTCGCCTCAGCCGCGTCCAGGCCGAGGCCATTGGTCGACTCCAGCTCATCCAGCTCGTCGGCCTGGAGATCGAGAAGCTGACCCGCGAGTACCGCGAGGTCGTCGAGGAGATCGAGGACTACCAGCGCATCCTCGCAGACGACCGGGCCGTGCTCGACATCATCCGCGAGGACACGATCGAGCTGAAGGAGAAGTACGGCAACGCCCGCCGCACCTACATCGACCCGACCGCCTACTCGGCCGCGTCGAAGGAAGCGCTCATCACGCCCGAAGACGTCGTCGTCACCCTCAGCCACGCCGGCTACGTCAAGCGCCTGCCGCTGGATACCTACCGCGCCCAGGGCCGCGGCGGCCGGGGCATCAAGGGCACGACCAACCGCGACGACGACTTCATCGAGCACCTGTTCGTCGGCAACACGCACGACCACCTGCTCTTTTTCACCAACACCGGCCGCGTCTATTCGCAACGCGTCTTCGACATTCCCGAAGGCACGCGAACCAGCGGTGGGCGATCGGTCGCGCAGCTGCTCGACTTCCAGGAAGGCGAGAAGGTCGCTCAGGTCCTCGCGCTCGAAGACCTCGAAAAGGCCGAGAGCTTCCTCGTCTTCGCGACCAAGCAGGGCACCGTCAAGAAGACGGCCTTGTCGGCCTTTGCGAACATCCGCACCAACGGCATCATCGCCATCGGCCTGTCCGACGGCGACGAACTGATCGGCGTCGAACTCACGGGCGACGGCGACACCGTCATGCTCGCCACCCGCAACGGCCAGGCCATCCGCTTCGACGAAGACAAGGTCCGCGCCATGGGCCGACCGGCGGGCGGCGTGACGGGCATCAAGTTCAAGCACTCGGGCGACGAGGTCGTCAGCCTGCTCATCCTCGCCGCCAGCGACTTGGAGCAGTGCCAGGTCCTTACCGCCACGCAGCGCGGCTTCGGCAAGCGGACGCCCCAGGCCGACTACCCGATCAAGGGCCGGGCAGGGCAGGGCGTGATCAACATCGACACCGGGCCGCGCAACGGCACGGTCGTCGGCATGCTGGCCGTCAGCGAGGACGACGACATCGTGCTCGTCACCGAGAAGGGCATCGTCAATCGCCAGCGTGTCGGCGAGATCCGCCAGACCGGCCGCAACGCAGCCGGCGTCCGCCTCGTCCGCCTCGACACCGGCGACAAGCTCGTCGCCATGGCCAAAGTTCCCAGCGTCAACGGCGACGACGCGCCCGAGTCCGCCGAGACGCCACCAGCTGACGAGGCCTCCGCTGCTGACGACGCGCCCGCGACCGACGACACCCCGTCATCCTGAGCGAGCACAGCGAGTCGAAGGACCTCGCCCGAACGATCGCGCGGAACCAGACGAGGTCCCTCGGCTGCGCTCGGGATGACGGAATGGATCACTCGCTAGCCGCGAGCTCGGGCAGGTGCTTCTTGAGCTTCTCGACCTTCGGCAGCGCGTAACGCACGACATACCCGTTGGTAGGGTTCTTGGCGACAAAGTCCTGGTGGTAGTCCTCGGCGTCGTGGAACTGCGTCAGCGGCTCCAGCGTCGTCACGACCGGATCGCCGTACAGGCCCGACTCGCGAAGCTGCGTCAGGTACGCCTCGGCCGCCTGCTTCTGGGCGTCGTCGGCGTAAAAGATGGCCGAGCGATATTGCTTGCCGACGTCCGGCCCCTGGCGGTTGAGCTGCGTCGGGTCGTGGATGAGGAAGAACGCCCGGAAGACTTCGCCCAGCGTGATCTGGCTCGGGTCGTACGTGACGCGGATGACCTCCGCATGATCGGTCCGCCCGGCCGCGACGAGGTCGTACTTGGCGGCCATTGCCTCACCGCCCGCGTAGCCGGAGACGACGTCCGTCACACCGACGACGGCCTCCATGCCCAGCTCCGTGCACCAGAAGCACCCGCCCGCCAGCACGATCTGAGCCGAATCCTGCCCGGCCGCCGGGGCGATCTTGTCCGTCGGCTCCGGCGGCACGACGACGGGCGCAGCGGCGGCACGGGTCAACGTGATGGCTCCGAGAGCGACGACAGCTCCAACGGCGACGACGAAAAGACGGCTGCTCATAGCGACAATCATTGCCCGCACCGGCGAAAGTCGCATCGCGGCTTTTGGAGACAACCCACCGACCCCACCATTGAACCGTGAGCAACCGTCTCAGCCGCGGGCATACTGCCCGCGGTTTCTTCCCGATCGTTGGCTCGCTCTCAACCAGTCGAACCGCGGGCTGTAAGCCCGCGGCTACCGGAACCCGCTCCCGGAGCGATTCCGTCGCGAAGTGCAGCTTGCGTTGGGTCTCGAAGCTCCGACACTCCTTGCTATGAGCCAGCCGCCTGACGAGCGAAACGAAGATGGGGTTCTTGAAGCCGAGGTGGTGGAGCCCGACCGTCGGTCGATCGGCGAGCTGTCACAGCAACTCGGTTACGCCGGCGTCAACACGCTGCCGATCGCTGACAACTCGGGCCGCGCGAGCGCGGCTCGGGGTTTGATCCTGGCTCACGTGATCTTCGATTTGGTGTTCATTGCTGGAAGCGTGCTTCTCCTTGTTGCCCTTCTGGCAGGTTTTGATGTCGAAGAGATGTTCACGGACGGCGGGCAACCCATCTCCGGCATGATTGCTATCGGCGTGGCCTTCATGTGCATCGGTTTGGCTTACCTCTTGGTCGTCGTGCTGGCCTACGTCTACTACTTCATGTGGCAGTATCGCGCTGCCTGGAACGTGCGGATCGCTGGAAGAACGACGCATTTCACGCCCGGCTGGGGTGTCGGCTGGTGGTTCATTCCGTTCGCCAATCTCGTCATGGTCGGGCGCGTCCTGCAGGACCTCTGGCAAGCCGCCGGCCGGGGTACGGCTGAGGCCGTTGATGGGCTGCCAACTCGGGTGCACCTGTTCTTCTGGCTGTCGTTTGCGATCTCTCTCGCTTCGTTTCTCTTGGGTTTTGCATCGCCACAAGATCCGAATCGACCATTCGAGATCACGCCGGTGGGCCACATGGTGACGCTGCTCGACATCGTGTCGAGCGGGCTGTGGATTGTCTTTCTTCTGCTCCTTCGAAAGTTTGTCGCTGCTCTCCAGACAGAGCAGCCGATGCATGGTCCGCCACTGCAACGTTGACGTGCATCAATCCGCCGGGACGCAGCGGTCCTGCGCCCAGTGGCGGAGCTCCTGGATTTGCTCGCGGCGGGTGACTGACAGAGGCGGGCTCTCCTGCAGGGCACGTTCGACGGTGTCGGTCGTGATGTCGCCGCCGGCGTCGAAGGCGCGGTAGAGGGCGGAGACGATCGCCTGCTCGATCTCGGCACCGCTGTAGCCGTCGCTGGCGGCGACGAGGCGGTCGAGGTCGAAGTCGTCGGACTTTCGCTTCCGACGCTTCAGGTGAATTTCGAAGATGCGATGGCGTGCCTCCTCGCCCGGCAGGTCGACGAAGAATATCTCGTCGAAGCGGCCCTTGCGCAGCAGCTCCGGCGGCAGGGCGGAGACGTCGTTGGCCGTCGCGATCAGAAACACCGGCTCGCGGTGTTCCTGCATCCAGGTGAGCAGGCTGCCGAACATGCGACGTGACAGCCCGCCGTCGTTGCTCTGGGCGGCAGCACCTGCGAACGCTTTCTCGATCTCGTCGATCCACAGAATGCACGGCGACATCATCTCCGCCTGCCGGAGCGCGCCGCGCAGCCGCTTCTCGCTTTCGCCGATGAACCGGTCGTAGAGGCTGCCGACGTCGAGTCTCAAGAGCGGCCTTCGCCACGCCGTCGCGACGGCCTTGCTCGCCAGGCTCTTGCCAGCACCCTGCACACCGAGCAGCAACAGGCCACGCGCTGCCTCAATGCCGAAGTCGCGGGCCTTCTGTGCGTCGGCATCACGTCGGAGCTGCAGCCAGTGCTTGAGCCGGCTCAGGCCGCCGAGGTCGTCGAGGTCGGTCGGTGCCTCGACGAACTCCAGCAAGCCACCGGCCGCGAGGGAGCGCTTCTTGTGCTTGAGGACGTTGTCCACGTCGTCCGCGTCGAGCTTCTGGTCCGACGCGATCGCATCGACGACGGCCTGCCGTGCCTGGTCGCGCGTCAGTCCGCGAAGGTTGGCGACGATGCCCCGGAGGTCGCTGCCGGTGATGTCTGTTCGCAGCGGCTGGACATTGCGATGGTGGTGCCGGACGGTCTCTTTGACCAGGTCCTCAAGTTCCTGCTCATCGGGAAACGCCAGATCGAGCTGCGTGACCAGATCCTGCGTGAAGCCCGGTGGCTCGTCGTATCCGAGAAGGATGAGCGTGTCGCCCTGATCGCCCAGCTTGTAGGCGACATCCCGAAAAAGGCGACGGTTGGCCGGGTCCTTCTCGAGGTGTTCAGCCAAGTCGACAAAGCAGAAGATCGTGTCGGGCCTGGCGTGTCGCTCCACCCAGGCCAGTGCGCCGCCGGGCTCTCTGGTCTCGTCGAAGCCGAGGCCGTCCTTGACGAGCCCGTCCCGCAGGCCGTTGACGCAGTCCCAGACGAAGAGACTCTGCCGCGACTGCATGGCCGCCTCGCGGACGACGGAGAGGGCGTATCGCTCCTCCGCGGTCGTGATCGCGACCGCGGCGTGTCGAGCCTGGAGCAGCTTGAGGAGCTCGTCACGGTTCGTCAGAGGCATGGCGCTCTGTTATACTGGAGAAGCATGGACCCGAAAGTGTTTGACTCTGAATTCCGAGACCTTCGAGCCCGCCAGCCGTTCCAGCCATTCCTCATGTTTTTCGAGGACGGTGGCTACGTAATCGTTGACCACCCGGAGTCGGTGATGGTGCGAAACAATCGCGGGGTACACATGGACCGCACCGGTTCCAAGACATTCTTCGAGCCACAGGCCGTGACAAGGCTGAAGGAGATCGTCGACGAGCCCGAGCGAGTCGGCTGAGTCGTCCGCTAGCATGTCGGCCGTGAGCCGGTATCTCTTCCCGATCCTGTTCGTCGCGGTCCTGCTGCTCCCGTTCGCGCTCCGGGCGGCCTTGTCGACTGACGAAGCACCCGAGACCGTCGAGGCGACGGAAGATGCTGCCCGGCTCGTCGTGCTCACACCGCACAATTCGGACATCAAAAGCGAGTACGCCCGCGCGTTTTCTCGCTGGCATCGCAATCGGTTCGGCTACGACGTCCGACTCGACTATCGCACCATCGGTGGCACCAACGACATCGTCAAAGCCCTGGCCACGTTCTACGGCAAGGTCCGTGAAGACAACGACGGCGAGCTTCCACCGATTGGAGAGATGGAGGGCGTGCCGTACCACATCGTCTGGGGCGGTGGTGACTTTGTGTTCAATGTCGAGCTGGAGGGCCAGGCCGGAGCGTTGCAGGCGATCGAGTTGCCGAGCGACCTGATGGCGGAGGCCTTTCCAGCGCCGAAGCTGGCGGGCGTGCGGCTGTACGACCAGGACGATGAGGACGGCATGCACTGGGTGGGCGTCTGCCTCAGCAGCTTCGGCATCGTCTACAGCCCTGGCTACTACGCCAACCTCGGCCTGGAGTCGCCAACGACCTGGGCTGACCTCACTCGGCCCGAACTCTTCGACCGCATCGTCCTGGCTGACCCGAGCAAGAGCGGCAGCGCGGCCGTCTCGTACATGATGATCGTCCAGCGTGCGATGGCCGACGCCGAGGAAGCCTTTTTCGCCGCAGGCAACACCGAAGAGTCGCCTGGCTACGACCAGGCCATCGACGAAGGCTGGATGAAGGGCATGGGCGATCTGCTGCTCATCGCGGCCAACTCGCGGTACTTCACCGACAGCGCGAACGGTGTGCCGACCGACGTCAGCCACGCCAACGCCGCCGCCGGGACGGCGATCGACTTCTACGCGCGAGTCGAAGAAGAAACGGTGGGGCGGGATCGGATCACTTACGTCGCTCCACCGGCTGCCACCGCGATCACGCCCGATCCCGTCGCCGTCTGCTACGGCACCAACGGCGACGACTTGCTGCACGCGACGCGTTTCGTCGAGTTCCTGCTGACCGTCGAAGGTCAGCTCCTGTGGCAGAAGGAGCCGGGCACCGAGGCGGGGCCGAGCAATCGCGCCCTGCGCCGGACGCCGATCCGTCGGGATGTCTTTGCCGATCGGACGGACTGGAGTGACGACGTCAACCCGTTCGAGGAGGCGGGTGGCTTCAACCAGCGAAGCGCGTGGATGAGAGGCTTTTCTGAGACGCGAGCGTTGTGGCGAGCGGCATGGATCGACGCGGGCACCCAGCTGGATGAGGCGTACCGGGCGATCCTCGCGGTGGAGGACGCCGATCGTCGCGACGCTTTGTTCGCCCAGCTACGGCAGATGCCAGTGACCCGCGCCGACGTCATGGCGGTCCGAAGCCAGAAGAATGAGCTAGCGGACGGCGAGGAAGCTTGGTTCATGGCTCAGCAGTCGAGCCGGATGGCTGAGCGCTTTCGCGAGCACTACCGCGAGCTTCGAAACGCGGCCGAGGGCTCCTGAGCTTCGAGTGCGGTTTCTGTTCGCATTTCGTGGGCGTGAGGCGGCCGAAATCGGTGCTGCACGAATAAGCGGCGAGTTGCTGCTCTCGTGTGCATCGCGAGAGCGGCCTTCTGCCGCCGGAGGTTTTCCCTCCCGCCATCGCAGAGATTGAATCGTCTCTCACGTGCTCAAAATGCGGTTTGGGGATAAAAATGGAAATTTCGAGTTCGCCCGGTGCGTTGTGGCACGGGCTTCTCATGACAACCCCGCGTGACCGCTCGATGCCCAACTTGGCAGCAGCTCGCTGCCACATCAGCATTCGAAGACCACGCGTCGGCACGCAAGTCCCTCGCCTTCACGAGCAACCGTCACCACACCGCAATGGAACAGATCGTCAGCAATCCCATCCTTCGACCACTGGCACGCGTCGCGTTGCCGGGGCGTCGTGTCGCCAAAGGCATTTGGGCTGGTGTCCAGCGTGCGGATGCGTCGTACGACGCGTTCCGCCATGGCCGGGCTCGCGTCGCGATTCGGTGGCTCTTGCTGCCGCTGGCCTTTCTAGTCGGGCTGTTTCTGCTTCGGCAGGGCAACGTGACGCTCTCGGGCACGCACGACCTGACGGCACCGCTGATGTGCGTCGCCGCAGCCATGACCTTCGCCCTCACCGCCATCGGCTTCGTCGCCTCGGCGGCCGATGGGCACGAGATGCCATAACCCCTTTTAGGAGAACGCAAGGACCTTCAGCGGAGACAACACGCGGAGCACACAAACACGCGGAGCACAGAACGGGGCGAGGGCGAGAGACTTTCAGGACTGGCCGGGGGGCCACCCTGATTCGAACCTCCTCCGCAGCCGGCACGGGACTTCCTCCTCCACCCGTGCCGGCTTTCGAAACACCGGCTTGCACAAGCCTCCTCCGCGGCCGACATCGGATTCCTCCTCCTCCGGTGTCGGCCTTTTAAACCTCCTCCGCAGCCGACGCCAGTACTCCTCCTCCGCTGGCGTCGGCTTTTCGAACTCGGACTGATCAGTCCTCCTCCGCAGCCGGCACGGGAATCCTCCTCCTCAACCCGTGCCGGCTTTTCGGTCCTCCTCCGCGGCCGGTGCCCTCTCCTCCTCAGGGGCACCGGCCTTTTTCATGCGCCATGCCTGCAGGACCAACGCGACCAACGCGATCACGCACGCGGCCTTCCACGCAAACAGCCACCATGGCCGCCACCAAGCGCCGGTCCGCGTCTCGACAAGGTCGCTGAGTCCAAAGAAAACGAGCACGGTCGCTGCCGGCACGTGATGCCACTTCGCCAGCACGATGCCCGCGACGACCACCCAAAGCACCGCCTCGATAACGTTCGCCGCGACGAATCCACGCGTGATGGCCCCTGCGATTGGCGTCGGCAGCGGCATGTTCTATGGTTGCACCACCTTGGCCCGTGCGACGACCGACACGACGACCACCACCACGCCGCGATAGCCGCGGGCCGCTCCTCGTTCACCTTTGACGAAGCCGCCCGACGCCCGGGCGGCTGCTTCTGCTTCACCGACCATGCCCACCGCGATCCTGCCCGACGGTTCTCGCCGCGACCTGCCTGACGGTGCCACGCCGTACGACTTGGCCAAAACGATCGGCGAAAAGCTCGCCGAGGCTGCCGTCGGTGCGCGGGTCGATGGTGAGTTGGTCGACGCACATCGTCCACTGCCCGACGGCGAGCACGAGGTCGCGCTCGTCACGGCACCGCGTGTCGACAAGAAGGACCGCAGCAAGTGGCGCGACGAGCAGCACGAGAAGGACGCGCTCTACCTGCTGCGTCACTCGACCGCCCACGTGATGGCCGAGGCGATTCAGCGCATCCGCCCCGACGCCGTCCTCGCCTACGGCCCACCGCTGGAGACCGGCTTTTACTACGACATCGCCATCGACCCGCCGATCAGTTCCGACGACTTCGGCAAGATCGAGGCGGAAATGGCGTCGATTGTTAGGGAAAATCGCCCGTTTTCGCGGTACGACCTGCCGACCAGCGAAGGCCGCAAGCGGCTGGAGGCCGAGGGCAACAAGTACAAGCTCGACAACGCCGACCGCGCGATCGAGAAGGGGGCTGACACGCTGAGTTGGTACGTCACCGGCCAGAAAGACGAGAACTGGGAAGACCTCTGCATGGGCCCGCACGTGCCGAGCACCGGACGCATTGGCGCGATCAAGGTCACCTCGACCGCCTCGTCGCATTGGCACGGTGACGTCAACTCCGACCGGTTCCAACGCATTTACGGCACCGCCTTCTACACGCAGGGCGACCTCGACGCTCATATGGAAGCCCTCGCCGAGGCACGCAAGCGAGACCACCGCGTCCTCGGCCCGCAGCTCGGCCTCTACACGATCGACAACGAGGTCGGCCAGGGCCTTGTCCTCTGGAAGCCCAAGGGCACGATCATCCGCAACGAGCTGCAGGCGTTCATCACCGAACACCTGACTCGCCAGGGCTACAGCCAGGTCGTCACGCCGCACATCGGCAAGCTCGACCTCTTCCGCACCAGCGGTCACTACCCGTACTACGCCGACTCGCAGTTCCCGCCTTTGGTCGACTATGACACGATCGAGAAGCTCGGCAAGGAGGGCAAGACGTGCGCCGACCTCGCTGACATGCTCACGAAGGGCGAGGTCGACGGCTATCTGCTCAAGCCGATGAACTGCCCGGCCCACGTCCGGCTTTACGCGAGCGAGCCGCACAGCTACCGCGACCTGCCCGTCCGCATTGCCGAGTTCGGCACCGTCTACCGCTGGGAACAATCCGGCGAGCTCGGCGGGATGACGCGCGTGCGCGGCTTCACGCAGGATGACGCCCATATCTTCTGCACCGAGGAACAGCTCGCCGCCGAGATTCAGGGCTGCCTTGAGCTTGTGAAGGTCGTGCTCGAACAGCTTGGCCTGAGCGAGTACCGCGTCCGCGTCGGTTTGCGCGACCCCGACTCGAGCAAGTACGTCGGCGACCCCGCCCAGTGGGACCGGGCAGAAAAGGCATGCACGGACGCGGCCGAGTCGCTCGGCGTGGCCTACGCGTCCGAAGCCGGTGAAGCCGCTTTCTACGGGCCGAAGATCGACTTCGTCGTCAAGGACGTCCTCGGTCGTGAGTGGCAGCTCGGCACCGTCCAGGTTGACTATCAGTTGCCACAGCGGTTCGACCTCAGCTACGTCGGCAGCGACAACAGCGACCACCGGCCGGTCATGATCCACCGCGCCCCGTTCGGCAGCATGGAGCGTTTTGTCGGCGTGCTCATCGAGCACTTCGCCGGAGCGTTCCCGCTCTGGCTCGCCCCCGAGCAGGTCCGCGTGCTCCCGATCAGCGACAAGTTCAACGACTACGCAAACCACGTAGCCGCAGCTCTACGAGCCGCCGGTCTGCGGACATCGGTCGATGACGCCGCCGACAAGGTCGGTGCGAAGATCCGCACCGCCACGACGGAAAAAGTGCCATACATGCTCGTCTGCGGTGGCAAGGAGGCCGAGGCTGGCACTGTCAGCTTGCGCGGCCGCACCGCGGGCGACCTGGGCGTCGTCCCGCTCGACGAGGCCGTCACTCGGCTGGTTGCAGAGCGCGACGAGCGTCGCCTGCTCACGGCCGATCAGGCTTCTGCATGAGAATCGGTGCCACTGCATCGGTGCAGTGCTCGGTTCAAACCACTGCAACGATGCAGTGGCACCAAGCGTCGCCTGCTCGCGACCGACTAGGCTTGGGCATGAGCGACACCAAGACGCCGGTCGTCACGCTGGTCGGGCACTGCGGGCCAGACAGCTCGTTCCTGCGGATGGCCGTCTCCTCGGCAGCGCCGGGGGCGACGGTCACGATGGCCGACACGAACCAGCAGTTGGCCGACGTGCTGGAGAACGGCAGCGATCTGCTGCTGTTCAACCGCGTCCTCGAAAGCGGCTTCGACGACTCGGACGGCGTCGCTTTGCTCAAGCAGACCAAGGCCGCGAATCCCGGGCTGAAGGTGCTCATGGTCAGCAACTTTCCCCAGACGCAGCAGGAAGCCGAGGCCGCCGGGGCGGTTGAGGGCTTCGGCAAGAACGACATCAGCAGCGGCAAAGCGAGCGAGCGAATCAAGGCCGCGCTCGAAGCGGCGTGACCGCGACCGAGCGCGGCCTTGATTCGCTCGCTCGCCTTGCCGCTGCTGATGTCATTCTTGCCGAAGCCCTCAACCGCCCCGGCGGCCTCGGCTTCCTGCTGCGTCTGGGGAAAGTTGCTGACCATGAGCA
>JBCDKH010000121.1 GCA_038746835.1 Planctomycetota bacterium
CGTCGGCTTCATCGTGATCTCGCTCTTCATGCCGATGATCTCGCTCGTGCAGTCGCTCTAGGAGAAGTCGATGGATCCAGTCATGCAACGACGTCGAGAGTCAGGGTTCACGCTGGTCGAGCTGCTGGTGGTGATCGGCATCATCGCGCTGCTCGTCGGCATTCTGATCCCCACCATCGCCCGCGTCCGCCAGGCCGCATTCGCGACGGATTCCGCGGCGACCGTCCGTGCGCTGACGAACGCGATCCAGACGTACTACGACGACTTCCAGGCCTACCCGGGTCCTGTTCCGGACGACCAGATCGGCATCGGGTTCGGCAACTTCGCGTTTCCGGCGCCGGCCGAGCGGAGTGCGAATTTCACATTCGACGTTGACGACGACGGCACCGACGACGATTCGTTGCTTGAGAACATAGCTGCGACCAACGGCATCACGGGCACGGAAAACCTCGCTCTCGGGCTGCTGGGCGGCTTGGTCTTGGATGCGGGTGGAGCGATCCTTTACGACCCGCAGGCCGTCGGAAGTGGCCCGCGTCTGCTCGGCGGAACCCCGGGCGGCCGGCCGAGCTATGTCGATCTCGAGCGGGATCGCCTCGGCTTCACCTTCGCTGCCGACAACAAGGAAACTGGGCGCTTCCGCGACAACACGGCCTCGGCGAACGACACGATCATCCCGGAATTCGTCGACAGCTTCCCGAGCCCGATGCCGATCCTGTACCTCCGGGCGCAGAGCGTGGGCTTCTCGGCGACGCCGCGTGACCTGATCGCAGGTTCGGGGCAAGGATTCGCCTTTAACCTGAACCACGTCATCGCCTACACCGCGCCGGTCGAAGGCACGACGGTTGGAGCGAACGCCCGCTACATCGGTGAAGGCCGGGAAGAGCTCGACGATTTCCATTCGAACAACGGCTCGTTCCACGGCCTCCAACTTGGCGTTGACGGCAATCCGGGCGATCTGCTTGTTCCAGGAGATGCCGACCCGAACGAAAGTCCGGCGGACGCCAACGGCCGCAATCGCTTCTACGAGGACGGCCCCTACGACGCGATCCCGTACCTCGCCGACCCTTCGGCCGGACTCGCCAGTGGGAACGCCCGCGCGAGTGACAGCTACGTCCTCATCTCCGCCGGCCCTGACCGGGTCTATGGGACGCGCGACGACATCACCAGCTTCGGCAAGGTCGGGCAATGAGCCAACGCCTCTTCCCATCACGACAGCGGGGCGGCTTCACGCTCGTGGAGCTGATCGTCGTCATCGGGATCATCGTTCTTCTCGCGGGGATCGCGCTCCCAGCGCTCATCAACGTCCTGAGCACCGGCCGCAAGACCGCGATTCAGGGCGCGCTCCTGAGCGTCGAGCAGGCTTTGACTGCCTACGAATCCGACTTCGGCGACATCCCGCGGTTCGGCAACGATCCGGCCGATCCACTCAACGTCGCACCCGACCGTGGTGCACGTCTCCTTGCACGGGCCTTGATGGGCGTCGCGCCCGAGAATGACGAGATCGCCGCCGGCCGGCCGGGTCTGGACGTTCCCACGACCTCACAGTTCTACCTGTTCCAGGACGGGATCGGGAAGACGACCGCCAATCCGTTCGGCTTCCGGACCAAACGCGTCAATTACAACAACTCCGGCATCCTGGCTCCTGCCGACCCGCTATCGAGCAACGACGGTTACGACGGCGAGACCTATGAGCCGTACTTGTCGCCCGACGAGTTCCAGGTCCGTCGCGACGCCGACGGCAACGTCCAGCCCAACGCGGTCATCCTGAACCCGCAGGGTCAGCCAATCTTCTACTACCCGCGGAACCGGGTGAATGCTGACGTGTCGGAGCCGAACTTCTACGTCGGCAGCGTCGCACAGTCGCGCTACCGGTGGTTCGACAACCAGTCGACCGACTACATCCGTGACGAGGCTGCACCGCCTTTGATTTTCCCGACCTTGGGACAGTTCGCCCAACTTCTCGGCGACAGCGACGGCAACGGATCGATCGACCAGGCCGGTGAGCAGGCGATTGACGTTCCGTACATCCTGATCACACCCGGGCCGAGCGACTTTTTCATGACCGCCGGCGACGACGAAGTCTTTGATCTCGGCGTTCCCACGGATACGTCCAACGACGACAACGTCCCTGCCGATGATCTGATTAGCAATGTCGACCTCGTCCTCCCGCAGTAGCCGTCGCGGCCTGTCGACGGGAGACGTGCTGGTCGTCGTCGCGATCATCGGCCTGCTCCTGGGCCTGGCGACGAGCCTCGCCCGACAGGTCCGCGAGCAGGGCAGACTCAATCTCGTTGACGACGTCTTTCGGGATCTCGAGGCCGCCCGAAACGCCTACGCGACGGAACACGACCGTTCGCCTTCGATCCCATCACTCCTGCCTCCGGGGATCGAGCAGCTTACAGAAGAGGCGTTGACGCCCGAACTGCTGCTTCAACGGGCACGGCTCAACAACGTCGCCATGCACGAGGCCTTGGCGTCGCGACTCGAAAACGCCGGAGCGCTGCGATTGCTCCCGCCCGTTCGGCACGATGGCGAGCGGCTTCTGGACCCGTGGGGCATGCCCATCGTCTACGACGCGGGTGGCACCGGCCTGCTCGGCACGGCACAGGGTGACCGCCCCTTCTTCCTCTCAGCCGGCCCGGACCGCGATTACCGCACGCGAGGCGACAACGTCTACAGCTACGAGGACCTTTCAAACGTCCGCCCTGACGGCTCCGTCGGGAACCTGACGATGGTGGACATGCCGTAAACTCTTTCCGTGACGACGACCGCCGCCATTGCCCGCTGCCGACGTCGCTCGAGGGGCTTTTCGCTCGTCGAGCTGCTCGTCGTGATCGGTATCCTGGCGCTCCTCGTCGCCATCGTCACGGTCGGACTCTCCTCGGTGCTAGGCGGCCAAGAGGCGAAGGAAACGCAAGTCCGTTTGGAGGCACTCAACAGCATGGTCGCGGCCTACTCCGCCAGCGACTCTGCAACCAGCGGCCAGCAGTTGCCGCCCCGGATCACGCCGGACGGTTCGTCGTCCTACAGCGGAACCGGCTTCCAGTGGTACTCCACGGTCGACGGAGCCTGGGGCGACAAGAACGCTTCGCCCACCGCAGCGGTGGCAGCCGCAAACGGTGCTCCTTTGCGAGTCGACGACGACGATTACGACGGCAACGACGATGACGAACTCGACAGCAGCACCGTCGTGAACGTCTCGACGACGGTTGCCGGGGGCCGAACGCAGGCTGTCATTCGCCAGCTGCTCCGTGTCGAGCAGAACAACCGCGCGTTCTTCGACCTCCCCGGCTCGTTCCGCAGCGGAAGCATCACGGCGCCCGGCCGACTCGCCGTCGTCAGCGAGCGTGCCGACCCGCCGCTCCCGCTCGACGGGCACGGCGGCGTGATCCTTTACGTCCCGCCGACCGGCCTGACCGGCGTCACGTTCGAAGGCGACGACTCCTTTGACGAGAACGACCGGCTCGTCCCCGTCAGCAACCGCGGCTTCTTCATGTCTGCCGGCGTCGACGGCGACTACACCACCGGCGACGACAACGTCTACTCCGTCGAAGTTCGCCCCGTCCGCGTCCCCTGAGCCACCCGCATGGCCCACGCGCCCACGTCATCCTCCGACCACTCCCAGCCCGCGACGCGTCGTGCGTTCACGCTCGTCGAGCTGTTGGTCGTCTTGGCCGTCATCGGCCTCGCCCTGGTCATCGCGGTGCCGGCGTTCACGAGCATCACCGAGGGCCGAAAGGAGTCGGCTTCGCAGAACCTGATCAGCGCCGCCCTCAGCCGTGCCCGCGCCGAAGCCATCAAGCTCGGCCAACCCGCCGGCGTCTTCTTCTACTACGACACCGTCAACGAACGCTCCAAGCTCGCGATCGTCACCCTCGAAGTCGACCTGACCGACCCGAACCCCTACGACGAGTACAAGGGGTTCCTCGCCGACGCGACGCGGTACGACTACCAAGGCTCGAATCCCGATCCGCTGGGCACCGCCCTTCGGGGCGAGCCGGGCATGAGTGCGGACCGGGTCATCGCCTTCGCCAGCGACACACAGCCGGCCGCGGGTTTCACCGGCTACGACGACATCGTCAACGGCGTCTCCTTCGCCGACGTCTTCGGCGATCGGCCGCGGCCCGTCGTTCTCGCGTGGCGGCGGACGACCGAGACGCTCGACGGTTCCGCCGACACGGCCGGGGGTCCGCCTCCTGGCACCATCGGCACGGTCACCTACCCGACCTACGCGACGTATCCCGACTACGAGGGCACCAACGGCGGCACGCCCGACCTGTTCGGCAATCTTGCCATCGTCGAGGCGAATCCGAATCCGGCCAACACCACACAGCTCGACGAGCGTTTCGAGTTCAACGCCGGAGCCACGCAGCCCGAGGCCTGGCGGCTCTTCAGCGAGCCGACACTCGAACGCATCGAACAGATCGACCCGATCGAGCTTCCGTCGGGCATCGGCGTCCAGCTCATCACGGGCGTCGGCCTCGACACCGATGTCGGCTCGGCCGGTGCTGACGAAGGCGGCGGCTTCCGCGAGCGGTATGTCCGTGCCGGAGCCATCCTCTTCAGCCCGCAGGGCCGACTGCTCCGCGTCGACTACGGCGTGCTTTCGACCAACAGTCTTGGCCAGCTGCTCGATCTCGCCGGCAACGGCGTCGGCAGACTCGACCTGGTCTCGCAGGTCGGCGTTGTCACCTACGCCGAGGAAGCGTTCGAAGGTGCCCAGGGCGACGGCACAGCGCTTGAGTGGAGCGGCACGGCCGGCCTGAGCGAGGTCGACGGCAACGTCATCGCGAACTTCGACACGACGCAGGGCGACTTCAACTTCTTTTACCCGACTCGGAACGACGACTCCGAGGACGAGTATGCCGAGGAGCGCTGGCTCGACGCGAACACGGCTCCGCTGCTCGTCAACCGCTTCAGCGGCCAGCTCAGTCGGAGCGAATGACGCACGCCTCTTTCCTCATGACCCGACACTGTCCGACCAACCGCCGCGGCTTCACGTTCATCGAGGTGATGTTCGCCGTCCTCGTGATGGGCGCGGGTGTCGCGATGATCGCGGCGATGCTTCCGGTGGCGGTTCGTCAGACCAAGGACCTCCGCGAACAGGCCGCGGGCAACGCGGCAATCGAGTCGGGGTTCCATGTCCTGGAGGCGGTCGTTTCTGAAGAACTCGCCGCGGGTAACGATCCGCTTCCTGACTTTGGCGAACGCATTCTGACCTATCCAAGTTTCGACGGAGCTTTTGGAGACATCCCGGCTTTCGATGCCACGATCGCCGATCGTGTGCTCATCGAGCCCGACGTCAACGTCGACGCGGCCGGCTTCCGCCTGACTGCGGGGCGGTACGGCTGGATTCCGTTCTATCAGCGTGGGACAGGGCAGGACGCGTCGATTGCCCTGGTTGCCGTCGCCAGCCGCGGCGAACACGCCCTGGCCAAGCTCGACGCCGTCGGCCCGGATTACTCGACGCCCGCGACGCCTGCACAACACTTCGCCAACGCCCCGTTGGCAGTCGGCGTCGTCACGCGTGAAGGCTCGGCCGTCGTCAACGGCGAGATCGTCGACGACGTTCCCGACCGGATCGCTTTCTTCGGCCGGGCGGGTATCCCGAACGAGGCGATCCAGCAGGCCGCCGTCGAGGGCGGCGTCGTCGTCATTTACGGCCCAACGGACGATGCGACGACTGGGACCAGCCCGTTCCGAGGCAACACTGCTGGCGGTGGCACTCCGATCGCGTCGGTTCCGGAGATTCGAATCTATCGACTTGTCGAGCGACTGTTCACGACCGACGCCGAGGCCATTCCCGGCTACTCGGACAACCCGACGGACGCCAACTATGCCGTTCAGTTCACGCTTGCACCAGGACAAGGCCTTGCTTTTTCTCTCGACGGTGCGGACCTTCGTCGTGAAGACGTCGGCCCGAACCCCGCCGCCGACCCCGCCGCTGCCGCCGCCGAGGGCTATCTCATCGGACGCCGGCTCCGCGAGCCATACTTTCCTTGGGACGAAACGGACAACCCCTACGTCGGCCCGACGCAGGTCGTCCAGACGCTCAACGGCGTCGAACTCGACGTCACGCCCTGAGGCCTGTCGCCTCCTGTCTCCATGACCGCACGCCTTGCCATCGTCTTATCGAGTGCCCCGCGTCAGCCGCGACGTGGTGGGTTCACGCTGACGGAGCTCATGATCAGCGTCGTGCTGGTCCTTCTGCTCGTTGCCGCGATCGCCCGCATCTTCGGCACGACCAGCGAGACGATCGGCCGAAGTGAGGCCATCGTCCGCGCCACAACCGACCTCGAAGCCGTCCGCACGGCCCTGCAAGCCGACTTCACCGGGACCGACGACATCGCCTACCTCGGTGCGGACAACGACCAGTCCGGCATGCTCCCGATCGCCGGGGTCGGTGCGATCCGCGACAACTTCACCGGCTCGCAGACGCCCCAGCCTTCCATCATCCTCTACAGCAGCCGGGTCGGGACATACCTCAACGAGCGGGAGTCCGAGTCGGACGCCCTGTTCGACATCACCGCGCCCTTCGCCGGCACGCCGCCCGAGCTCTACACGGTCGATTCCGACGGCGACGGCGTCGACGACACGACGCTCAGCCGCTTCGACTATGGCATCCGCAGCTTCCGCACCGACACGCTGAGCTTCTTCACCGGCGGCAGCTTCACCAGCCAGACCAACCTTCGCCCCGGCGGCGATGTGACCGACGCCTTCAACTCCGACCAGGCCTGGGTCTGGTGGGGCCATGGCCGGGCGTACAACGGACTGGTCGAGCCGAACCAGGCGCTCGGCTACGCCTACCCCGGCTTCATCCAGACTGGCGGAGCCCAGAACACGAACAACCGTTTCGCAAGCGAGTTCCGGCTCCTGCGAATGGGCATGCTGCTCAGCAAGCCCATCGACCACGACGGCGACGACCCAACTGGTACCGGCGGGGCTTTCACGCCGGCAACCGTGGCCAACGACGCGCTTGACCCGGTCTACCACCTTGGCCCCACGGACGCGGGCACCGACGACTGGTCACGCCGCGTTCAGCTATTCCCGATCTTCGATCGGCCCACTGCGTCAACCGACTGGAGCGACATCGTCAACGGCGTCACGACGAACTACCCGCGCGGCCTGTGGTTCGATACCGACGTCAACTCTCCTGACCCGGAAGACCCTGGCGTCGGCCCGTTCTCGCAGCTGACCAACACGTACTTTCTGCCTGATGGGGCAACGGACCACATTTTTCTGGGTCCGCCCGACGTTCTGACCATTGTGACGGCGGACGCCTACGACCTTCTCGAAGGCCGCGTGGACGTCCTCGGTGCGAGCGCCGACCAGTTCCACGACTTCCTGCTCGCGATGCAGGCGATTCAGCCTCGGGTGAGTCTTCCGCTGCTCGCGCCGGCAAGCGGTGACTTCGGGGCTGACGCCGACCCGTGGTATGACGACATGCTTGCGGTGAGGGCCTCTGGTGCCGCTTCCACGCAGGTCCCCAACCGTTTCTGGATCAATCCCATCGCCCGCAGCCCGCTCGACCCAAACCAGGTCAATCAGCGGAGCAGCCTCCTTCTCGATGGCGCGGCGCAGTTCACCGTCGAGTTTGCCGGCGACTTCTTCACGCAGGACACGACCGGTGCCATCACGGCCGCCGTTCCGGACGGGACCGTCGACTTCTACCTCGAAGTCCTCAATCCCACCGGCCCCGTCGCCTTTCGCAAGACCCGCTTCTACGGGCTGCCCCGCGACGTCGACGGCGACCCGGACGACTTCGACACGGACGGCAACCTCGTCGAGCCGATGATCTACGGACCCGGCGCCGTACAAGCAGGGGCAGCCTTCAACAGCCCGGGCTTCGACGCCCGCACCGACCCCGACGTCCGGCCCGTCGCCGACTACCTCGTCTTCGTCGGCGGCGTGCCCAACATCAACCACGGCTTCCCGTTCGAGAAGCTTCTTCCCGGCCCGCGTGACGGCAACGGCAATCCGGTCCGCGACGCCATCGAGGACTACATCTTCGAAGCACGCAGCGGCGACGGTGCCTTCGCGGCCGACTACGAGGACGAGTGGTCCCAGTACCTCTGTGCTTGGGGCCCGATGGAGCTCGCCTCCGGTTCCTTTTTTGCCGGCGTGCCGTTCAGCGGTCAGATCGCCCGGAATTACCCCGGGCCGTGGGTCAGCTTCAACACGGTGACGCAGCCGCTCTCGCCCAAGCTCTTCCGCTTCATCGTCGAAGCCGCCGACGTCCAGGGCCGTCTCGATCAGGCCGTCCGGACGGAACTCGTCTTCACGGTGCCCCACGTCACGAACTGACGCGGGCGTCGTTCTTTACGTTCGGATTTGCTGTTGGGCCTTCATTGCACGGCTGGTTCAACGCCACCGAGCCGGAGTCGGTGCATTTGGCGGCGTTGAGATCGATTGCCGGGACGTGGCGGACGCGGCGAATGATGAGGCGTGAGCGTCTGCCGAGAGTCCATCGTTGGCCATCGATCCCGCGAGCGTCGCGGTTTGATTCTGCTGTTCGTGGTCGTGCTGCTGTCGCTCCTTGCGGTGCTGGGCAGCGCGTTTCTTATCAGCAGTCGGCTCTCGGCTGACCAGGTGCCGCCCAGCGAGCGCGGGTCGGCGGAGACGAGCGACACGACGCGCACGCCGCCGCTGAGCTTCGACGCGAACCTGTCGAAGGTCGAGACGCTGATCAGGGGGCAGCTGGTGCTGGACCTGATGGCCCGGTCGGGCACGCGAGCAACGCCGGAGACGGACGAGGTGGGGACATCGCTCACGCTGACCAGCGGTCGTCGCGACTTTGCCGACGCGCAGCTGCTTTGGCGTCCGACGGACAGTCAGCAGGACGCCATCTTCGCCGACGACATCTTCGACCCGCTCGCGAGCTTCGCAGCCGACAACGTCAACACGCCCGGCCGTGCCCTCAGCGCGGGCGGCGTCATCGACATCCCGTACCTCCCGGTCGACGCCGGCGGCGGGACCGATCCGCACCTGGCGAGTCATCCGCACCGCGACGATCGCGGCAATACCGACCCGACGGACGACGTCGTCTTGTGGCCCTGGGTCAGCGGCCCGCTTGTCGGTCTGCCGGGATACAGCGTGGACCCTGTCTTCGTCGATCCGTTCGGTGCGCTGCTTGGCGGCACGCTGGACGTGGTGCAGTTCGACGCGGTCGATTCGACCAACCGCAGGGCGAACCTGACGCCGGGTCTGTATCGCAACGGTGAAGGTCTGGACTATTCAGCGCCGAGTCCGCCGCGTGGCCAGGACACGCCAAACACGGAGATCAACTTTTACAACGATCGCAACCGCAGCTTCCTTGCCCTCTTCTACGACGGTGACGACGGCGGGAACGCCCTCAACGGGATTGAGAACGTTCCCGATGGGCAGCAGCTCGTCGGCGACAACAGCGAGTCGTTCTTCGCCGCCGATGCCGACGGCGACGGCGTGGCGGACTCGGGGCTCGTGCCGCTGCTCCCCGGCGATGACTCGGACGCCTTCGCCGCTGCCATCGCGTTACCGGTCGGCGATCCGCTTCGGTATCAGCACGACGACGGGTACTGGTACTTCTACGCGATGCGCATCGTCGACAACTCGGCCCTGCCGCACGTCGACACGGCGATGAGCCGACTAGGCGATCGCCTCCAGACGGCTGCCTTCGACAGCGACGCGACATTCGCCAGGATGGCCGCTGCCGACGTGCCGAATTGGGGCATCTACCCCGGCAACGTCGGCCTTCGAGAGGCCTTCCCGGTCACCGATCCGCTCACCGACAGCCTGCCCAACGGCTACGACGGCGACGACGAGTTCAACATGCTCATGACGCTCCGTGCCGGCGGCCTCGGAACGCGGAACGGGGCGAACATCCTCGAGGTCGACGTCGAGACAAGCCCGACGCAGGCGCGGACCGATCTTCGCTACGCCACAATCGCCGAGGCCTACGGCATCGGGCTCGCGCAGCGGCTCTACGTCGGAGCTGGCCAGGTCGAGAGCGGCAACGACACCTCGCCCGACGGCGGGGCGGCCTCGTTCGCGGGCGTGGCGTCGGGTCAGGTCGCAGCACAGCTCGCTTTCAACGGCGGCGGCTGGGTTGTGCCCCAACAGCAGAGCGATCGCAACGCGCTCGAGTCGCTCATGCCCGCCACGATGCTCGTCTCCGGCGGGAACTTCGTGCCGCAGGTCGACTACATCTGGCACGACTTTCCGATCGGGGCGAACATCGATATCAACGCTCCCGTTCCCACTGCCGAGACCGGCGCTGCCAGGCGGTCGCTCTGGTTCGACCAGTTCCACGGGCTCGACCCGGATGACACGCTGTACGACTACGAGCAGGCACTGGTCCTCAACAGCACCGGCGGGACGATCGATGACTTCCCACGCTCCCCACGAGCCGGCCTTACCGGCGCCGGTGGCGTGAGCGGGGCGATTCGCGCCCACACCGTCAGCGGTGCCAACGGCCCCGGCTCGAACGATCGCGTCCCCGAAGGCATGCCCGCCTATGACCCCCTCACGGAGGCGGCGTACGCGCCGGATTACACGGTCCTGTCGGGCTCTTTGGATGCAACGTTCGAGAACGTCACGTCGGTCGCACCAGTGCGGGCGTCGCTCAACACGGACCTGTTCGCGTTGCTGTGGCGTGGGTTCTGGAACATCATGGCCGACGACGACACGGGCATCGCAGTGCTCGCCACCGTGAGCGACGCGTTCGCCGATCCGCTGTTGGACCGCGTCGCTGCGGGCGCGACGGCAGTCACCACGCTCGACGCAGAACAGACCCGCCGCCTCCGCAGCGCGATTGCCGCGGTCAACGCGATGGATATTCGCGACGTCGAACGCATCGCTGACCGCGGCGACACTGACGTGACGGTCGCAACTGTGCCGCTCGATGAGACCAATGCGGCCGCGGCACACGTTTTCGGTACCGAGGTCCAACCTTTCATCTCCGAGGCAGTCGTCGCCTTCGTCGACGACCCGGCCAATCCCGGGACGGCACTCGTCGACTACCTCGCGGTCGAGTTGGTCAATCCGTATCCGTACGAGATCGACACGACCGGCTGGCGTCTCGTCGCGGTTGATCGCACCGGTGCGACACTCGCATTTCACGAGTTGGCAGAGTTTCCCGCCGCTATCCCGGCCGGCGATCCAGCCGCCGGAACGTTTTCGTTTTTCGTGTTCGCCGATGGCACCGAGCCGGCGGCGCTCGCATCACCAGTGGGGTTGGTCGAGAATCTGGCGGACATCACCGCTGCAGCCAACGCGGGTGTGATTCGCGAACTGATGATTATGCGGCCGGCTCTTTCGGAGACGAATGCCGCACAAGCGGGCATCGCGGTTTCGCTCGATACCGCGCTAGCTGACTCAGCCAGCCCTGCGTGGCAGTTCATGGCACCGGTGGATGCTGCGGACTTTGGCGGAATCACCGCGGCTGCAGGCTTTGTTTATCACTACAACCGACTCGACCCCGCGTCAACGCCGAGGCGATGGGACTTCGTCTATCACGGCGCCCTCGCCGGCGGCACTGCGGGTACGACCATCGTCGAACGCGTCGATGGGACGGAGACGACGCTTGGAGCAATAAGCAGTGACATTGCTCAGGTCACCGCAGCGGATCTGTTCCCCATCCCGCTTGGTCCGGCACTCAGCGGTCTCGGTGCCCGAGAGGCCGCTAACGGCACGTCGTTCTACCCATACGGCGGCTTCGCCCGGGACGGCGATGTGCTGCAACTGCCGTACATCGGTGGCTATCACGTCATCGATCC
>JBCDKH010000122.1 GCA_038746835.1 Planctomycetota bacterium
CCGGGGACGTTGGCAAAGGCCTGTGAGTCGAAGAAGTTGGTGAAGCCGATGGTGGCGTATCCAAAGTTAACCGGCGTCTGGAAGCTTCCACCGGGGTTGACCAGGAAGCTCATGAAGTAGTCTTCGCCGTTGGCGACGGGCGTGTACGTGTCGATCGGCCTGAAGCCGCGACGGAAGGCTGCGGCACCGCCGGCGGCGAGATAACGGCCCTTGCCGCCCTCGGCGTAGGTGTCGGTGACGGGGGCGAGTGCCAGCGTGTCGTCACTCCCCTGAAGGTTGGCGGTCCCGACGGTCCATGCGCTGCTGAAGCCGGTCACGCCGACAGTCGGGTTGGCTCCGTTGTAGCCGCCCTGGTCGTTGTACGTGTCGGTGCCCGGACCGGTGACGAAGCTGTCGGCGGCGATGAGCTGGGCCGAGGCCGGCACGGCACAGGCGGCAGCGACGAGGGTGGCGGCGGTGAGTTGCTTTTTCATTCCTTCTCCGATTGAAGCGGTGGCAGGCAGGTGGGCCGACAGTCGCGTCGGCGAAAGGTGGCCGGCCGCAATGAAGCGACCGACCACCGGGGGGTGGGGAAGCTCAAGCACGTCGGCGGCGGAGCATTGCGCCGATGCCGCCCAGGGCGAGCACGGCAGCGGTCGTCGGCTCGGGAACGATCAAGTCGCTGGGTGCCAGTGCGATCATCGGCTCGTCGAAGAAGACGTTGCCGTTCCAGGCACGGGCGTCGTAGTTGAGGCGATCCAGGTTGGCGTCGCCGAACTGGAAGCCGTTGATCGTGCCGGTGACGAGCGCGGTGGCGGTGAGGCTGGCGTCGTCGGTGAAGTCGGTCGCGTTGACCCAGTAGGTGACGCTGTCGGCGTTGACGGTCGCCTTGTAGACGATGTTGTACGTGAGGTTGGCCGTATCGACGAGGTCGCCGTCGATGAGGATGGTGTCCTCGGCCGTCTGGCCCGTCGTGGTCCTCGAGCGGATGACGAGGCTGCCGGAGTCGGTCGAGCTCTTCTGGGCGAAGCCGACGAAGACGCCGTCGAGGAAGCCGCTGTTGGCCCCGATGGTCGGCTGGACGAAGTTGCCAAAGCCGGTGAGGGCGTAGCTGTCAGCGTCGCCCGTGGGAGCAATGCCGCCGCGGTTGACGAGGTGGCTGACGTAGAACGGACTGGTGCCCGGCGTGCCGGAGACGAGGTTGCGGGCGTTGGCCCGGCGAAACGGGTCGACTGGTGCGGCCGAGTAGGTGACCTTGCCGCTGAGCGAGCCGTCGATGCCGAGCGGTGCGTAGGACAGGCCGTTGTCGGACGCGGCGAACTGGACGGTGCCGGTGCCGCCGCCGTAGTTGCCGTCGGCAAAGCCGAGGCTCTCGAGCGTGCCGGGCTGCGAGACGAGCGGCAGGACCTGATACTCGCCGGCCGCGGGATCGCTGCCGATCACGTACGAGTCGGACGCCAGCAGCTGAGCCGAGGCGGCGGATGAGATGCCGAGAGCAGCAACAGCGGCCGCTGCAGTGAGGGTTCGTGTGAGCATGGGTTCTCCTTCTCCTGTGGAACAAAAGCGACAGCGACGAACGCGATGCTGGGCGAGACAATCGCCCCACGCTGCCGCTTGGATTCTTATATAAGCCCGAAAATACCACACCCGTGGGCCGTGTCAACGCAATTCGCCCTCCTCGACGCCCTCGGCGACGCGATCCGGCCACGACAACTCGACGCCGTCATCGGCGAGCGAGGCTTGAAATCCTTGCAATTCTCCCAGGTTCTCACGCACTTCGTGGGGCCGGACGTCGCGGGCCAGGCACCAGGCGGCGAGGCTGCCGGCTGCTTCGCCGATGGTCCATTCGACCGGATGCAACCGCGTGCAGCCGTTGGCGACGTGGCTCACACCGATCGCCTTGCCGGCTGCGATCAGGTTCGCGCTGCCCGGCTGGCCGGCCTTGGGAAGGAGCGCACCGAGCGGCACCTCGAACGGAGCGGCCTTCACGTAGACGCTGTTGCGACCGGCGGCAGTCGGGTGCAGGTCGATCATGTAGTGCCCGATGCCGACGCTGTCGGCGAACCGTTCGCCGAGGCCCGGCCGGTCGACGCCGTCGGCGACGCGTTGGTCGATTCCTACTTGTTTTTCAGTCAAAATCGTCTCGGCGAGCAGTCGCCGCGGCTCACGCACGTAGACGGCTTTCGCGAAGCCGTCGCTCGTGCCGAGGCAGTCGCCGGCGAGTTTCAGTTCCGGGTAGCCATGGCCGTCGTCGTGGCGAGGGGCGTCGGTCTGGAGCCAGCGGACGAAGCAGCGGGCCTGCTCTTTCGCCTCCGCTAGAACGTCGTCGCGGTGCAGGTACGGGTCGCTGCCCGGTGCGATGGCGGGCCGGCGGAAGTAGTCGGTTTGGACGATATTCCAGAGAGAAACGTCGCATTTCGGCGGGTCGTGCAGATGGCCGGCGACGAGACGGCGGTAGCGCCAAAGCTCCAGCTCGCCCTCGGCAGGCTCGTCTGGCGGCGGGATCATCGGCAGGTGACGCGGGTCGGTCGCGTCGTCGATGTCCCACGAGAAGAGCGGCCCAGGCCAGGGTGGCGTGAGCTCGGGCACGAAGCTTCGCCACGACTCGTAGCTCGCGGGCTGGTCGATGGTGTGGTCTTCGCCGGGGCAGTGTTCGAGGGCGAAGCACCAGCTGATCGCCTGCTGGTCGGCGGGATCGGTCGAACCGCCCAGATCGCCCCGACCGTGCATCTCGCCGAACACGTCGCTCCCTTCGGCACCGAGCATGAATCTGCAGCCGACGAGCGGGTAGAGATCGCCGAATTCTGTCGCGTCCAAGACGTACTTCGCGTCGACGCTGGTCACTCCGGTCGCCGTTCGGAAAACGACGGAGGCCACGCGGTCATTGTTGAGTTCTGCACGGACAGGGTTGGCTCCGCAGAGTACCTCAAGGCGACCGCACTCGATGTGCGGCTGGAGCATGTCGCGGAGGACGCGTTCACCCACGGCGGGGTCGAAACAGAGCCGGCTGACCCACCCGCCGCCGGGGTTGAGCCGACGATCGGCGCGTGCGTCGGCGGAGAGCCTGCCGTGCCGGCGATACCAGCTTCGGACGGCTCCGCGGAACGCGACGTAGCGACGGGTCGCCCCGAAGAAGCCGTCGTCGCCTTCGATCCAGCGGTGCTCGTCTGGCGGGACGCCCTGGCTGGTGAGCTGCCCGCCGAGCCAGTCGGTCGGCTCGGTCAGAATGCAGGAAACTCCCTTGGAAACGAGCGAAAGCACGGCAGCCACGCCACCGCATCCGCCGCCGACGACGAGTACATCAGTCCGCCGGACCGTCTCGCTGCTCATGACGTTGCCGGTGCCGTGCTGCCGCGGACGACGAGTTGGGCCGTGAGCGCTGGCGGAGCGACGGGTGATTCTTCAGTGATTTTCGCCAAAAGCTGAGCGACGGCCGTTTCGCCGAGGTTGACCAGCGGCTGATGCAGCGTCGTCAGTGCCGGGGAGAGGTGCGCAGCAGACGGCGGATCATCGACGCCGACGAGGCTCAGATCGTGCGGAACAGAACGCCTGGCGGCAGCCGCAGCGGCGTAGCAGTCGAGCGCGTAGTAGTAGCCGGCGGCGAAGATCGCAGTTGGAGACTGTGGATTTTCAAGGAGTTCCTGCAGTTTCTGCCGGCCGTCGTCGTCGAGCTTCCAGCCGCCGTCGTGCATGACGTGCTGGTCGTCCAGCTCAAAGCCGGCCGATCGAGCCTCTTCGCAGAAGCCACGCCAGCGGTCTTCGGCGTTGCTGGTGGTCGCCTCGCCGCCGCTGCCGACGTAGCCGAGGCGACGATGGCCCAGCTCGATCAGGTGCCGTGCCGCCCGTCGGCCGAGGTCGACGTTGTCGACGTCGACGGCTGTGACGTTGGATGCCGGGTCGACCGCGGCACCGACGACAACGCACGCTTTTCCCTTGTTTTTCGCTATGTCTGCGACTTCGTCCGGCAGCGGGTTGACGTATAGGAAGCCATCGCACTCGCCGCGGAGGTCGTCGTCGAATCGCAGGAGCACCAGGTCCAGCCTCGCCGAACGTGCGGCCCGGCGGACGCCTTCGAGCACCTGCGCGTGGTAGTGATCGGCCAGCGAGCTCTCTCGGTGGACGACGAGCCCGACGCGTCCCATTGCCCGGAGCGAGCGGCCGTTGCCGTTGGCGGCCTTGCGGACAAACGTGCCCCGGCCCTGGGATCTTTGAAGCAAACCGTCACCGACGAGCTCGCCAAGCGCGCGGTGCGCGGTGACGAGCGAGACGTTCATCTCGCGGCTGATCTGGGCGGTCGAAGGCATCCGCTCGCCCGGCTCGAACTGGCCGTCGTCGATCGCGCGGCGGATGGCGTCGCGGGCGACCACGTACAGCGGCTTGCCGGTCTCGGCCCGAACCGGGCTGAGCTGCGTGCGAGCGATCGTGGGCGTCCGTTGACTCATGGTCGCTCCCGTGAGTCTACACGATGAACGCGGACGCCGATGTGATTGGGAACCGGACGATGTGTCCCGGCGCTGGGCCGATTGCTCTGCCATTGGCCTTGTTTGTTCCGATAAAGAAAGGCAGACGAGCCGCCGCCGTCGAGGTTGACGGCATCGTCGGCACCGGCCTGGATCATCAATTCCGCAAGCTCCCGCAGCGTCACGCCGACACTGTGACCGGGCTGCCGGCCGTCGACGACGAGCAGAAAGAGCGTCGTCCCGGCCTCGTCAACGCCGGCACCGGTGCGCGGGTGCCGTTTGAAAGCGTCGACCCGCGCGGCCTCGCCGATGTTTTTACCGTCTTTCAGGATGGCGGTGCCGACGGGTGCGGTCTCGCTCGCGCCGACACCCGCGACGGCGTGGCGGACGCCTTCGAGCTTGGGTGCTTCGCCCGCGACGACCTCCGCTCGGCCATCGAAAATCAAGAGAACCGGGTCGTTCCCGCGTGGCTCGCTGACGAGCTCGCCGTCGCTGATGCAGAGGCCGACGATTTCGCGGGCCCCGAAGAAGTTGGCGTTCGTCGCCAGCGTCACGTCGTTCGCCTCGGCCCACTCGTCAGTCGGCACGCGGACCGGCACGCCTTCGTCGTTGCGTGTGTCACTGACGAACAGCTCGATGGCCGGGTCGGTCAGGTCGATCGTCGCGAGCCAGCCGCGGGCCAGGCCCACGTCGGTCTCGTACTCGACCGTCGTGATCGTCAGCGGCTCGGCACGAGCAATGCCGGCAAGAGCGAAAACGAGGATGCCGACCAGGCGAATCACAGACGAATCCTCCCGTCGCGGATGGCGGCGAAGGCTTCCTCGATCGCGTCGGCAATGCCTTCGCGTGCTGGGTCGAGTTCCTCTTCGTCACCGTCACCGATCTCGCCCTGCCAGTAGATGCCGACGAGATAGTGCAGGTTCGTCTCGCGATCGAAGACGTAAGCGACGTCGCAGAAGGAGCCGTCGCCGGGCCACCAGCCGGGCTTGTTGTACTGTTTGAAGTTCCCCAGCCGATCGAGGCCTCGGTCGACGAACGGCTCGTTGGTCTCGGCCATCGCGTCCGTCAATACGCCGAAGCCGTCGAGGTCGCGGGCATCGGTCAGGAACGTCGCGGCGGCGAGGCGGACGAGGTCGTCGGTGCTGGACCAGTTGCTCTCGCCACCGGCCGCATTGAGCGGCATGTCGGGCGCCGGTCGAGCGTCGACATCGACGACGGCCTCGCCAGAGACGAAGCGGGCCGGGCGACTGTGGTTCCAGTGCGGCCGGGTGAAGTGCCGGCGGATGAGGAGCGACTCGCAGCCGATTTCCTTGAGAAAATCACGCGTTTCGGCAAAGCCGGCGACCTCCTGGAGCGTGTTGAAGTCGTCGTTGTCGCTCTCCTTGATCATCGCCGTGAGCAGCTCGGCGACGGGTTTGGGCTCGCTGTCGTCGAGGGAGACCAGCCACGCCTGGAACGGCAACTCGGGCTCGAGGTCGTCGACCTGACGGAGCGTCATGAGCGCGGTCGCAAGCTTGACGGTGCTGGCCGGGTAGAAGCCGTCGTCGCCGGTGTCGCGCCAGCGGACGGCGCGGAGGCCGTCGACGTCGATCTTGGCGATCGTCATCGCACTGCCTTCGGGCATTTCAATCGCATCGAGCACAGCCTGCGACTCGCTCGTCGCCCCGCCGTCGAGAAGGACGATCGGCGTCTTGACGGTGCGGCGTTTCAGCCATGGTTGCGCGACCTTTGCGTTGGATCGAGTCGACGGCGGTTCTTCAGTCATGACGTCATGCGTCTCTTCGTCAACGAAATAGCGAAGCCCACCAAGATTGTTCCGGTTTCCAAAGACGTTCGAGTGTCGAAGAAAGATCTCAAAGGGGGCTTCGAGTCTTGGAAACCGCGCCGTCACCGTTCGAGTCTCGGCGTCGAAAGTATGAGCGACCTCCTCACCGTTGACGGTCAACGCGATTGACGATGGGACAGGTCCGCGGAACTCATCGCCCCACCACTTCGGTAGTCCGGTGTCGAGCTGATAAGTGACGACCATGTCCCCTTGGTCAAACTCCCACGTCATCGTTTGCGTCGGCCTGCCTGCGAAGGCCCATTCGACCAGGCCGCGGTAGATGGCGTAGGCCTCGCGGAGGTTGTGCCGCGGGTCGTCGAGTCGCTGTTCTTCCTCAGGATTCGAGTGAAAACTCGACTCCAGCAGCATGGCCGGGACGCGGGCGTTGCGGAGGACGCCGAAGCCGCTCTTGAACATCTGGAAGTCGCTCATCAGCGGCGACGAGTAGCCGACGTCGGTCCGCATGGTGCGGGTCAGCTCGCGGGCGATGTGGCGTGCGGCGTCGAGCTCCGGGCCGGCGGTGGCGAGGTCGCCGTGAAGGTAGATGCTCGTGTAGTTCACCACCGGCCGACTCGCGGCGTTGTGGTGCAGCGAGATGAACAGGTCCGCGTTCAGGTCGTTCGCAACCTTCGCCCGGTCGGCAAGTGACAGGTCGCGATCGATGTCGCGCGTCAGCTCCACCTTCGCCCCGGCGTCGGTGAGCATGCGCTCGAGCAGCTTGGCGACACGCAGATTGATCTCCGCCTCGCGCACGCCGGTCGGCCCACGCTTCCAATTCGGCAGGTGCGCGTCGCCACCGTGGCCGGGGTCGAGGACGAAGAGCATGTCCTTGAGGACGTGTTCCTCGGGGTGTCGCTCCAGGATCGTCTCGACCGGCGGGAAGTCGGTCCAGGCGCGCTCGCCGTCGAGCAGCGCCATTGCCTCGTCCATCGACATCGGGCGCGTGGTCTGAGCGAGAACAATCGATGGAAGTGAAACGAGCAGGCACACCCAAAGCGCGAGCGACCGCGCGATGGCTCGTGGAATGCGTCGACGAACGTCGGGCTTAGCCGCCCGCGTTAGCGGGCGATTCTGCGACCAGAAGCGCCCGCTGACGCGGGCGGCTAACTGCACAGGACGTTTGATGCTGGGATAAGGCTGGACAGCGTTCATCGGACTTCCTCGACGGGGACCCAAGCACCCTCGTTGGCTTGCGAGCGGTTGCCGGCTTCCATGACGGCGACGTTTTCGACGATGTCGCGAAGTGCGACCGGCGCCTTGCCGCCTTCGAAGAACGCGCACATGCCGACGATGAGTCGGGCGTAGACGGGCTCGAAGTCGACGACGAACGAGGTCGCGTTCTTCGTGCCGTGGACGGTCGCGCCGAACGCGTAGCCGCCCTTGCGTTCGAGTCGGATCGAGGCGAATCGGCCGTCGTGATATTCGAGGCGGACCAGGTCGCGGTCGTCGCCGCTGACGGCGCTGATGCGTGAGACGCCCGGGCCGAGGATGGCGTCGACGAGTTCGATCGCGTGGACGCCGTAGAAGAAGAGTCCGGCCATCGAGTCGTTCAGTTCGCCCGGCCCGAAGGCGTCGACGGCGACGAGATCGCCGAGCTGGTCGGCGTGAAGGTCTTCGAGTTCCTTGACGAATCGCAGACTGCTGGCCGAATAGCAGCGGGCGCCCGACGCGCGGCTGACTTCGAGGAGCTCCTTGGCCTCGGCCAGCGAGCAGGTCAGCGGCTTGTCGACGTACGTCGGCAGGCCCTTGCGGACGGCCGGCAACGCGAGTTCGAGGTGTCGATTGCCGTTGACGGCCAGGACCATCACGCCATCGACGGCGTCGAGCATGGCGTCCAGGTCGTCCACGTGCTCGACGCCCAGCTTCCGTGCCTCGGCCAGCCAGCCGTCGACGTCGTCCTGCGGCATGTCGTGCCGGCCGTCGGTCCAGAGGTGCGTGACGCGGCAGCGTGTATTGCCGGCCTTATGCAGGTCGGCGATGCGGGAGGCGAAGGCCGGCAGGTGGGACGAGTCGACGCCGATGACGCCGAGGCGGAAGTCGCCGGATGCGGTGGAAACTTGGCTCATCGTCGACTCTACAGACGGGGAAGGTCGACTCGAACACGGCGTTCGAGACTGTCGCGTTCGGCATCGAGCAGCCGGTGCGTCGCGATCGCGTCGGCCAGCGTGACGTCGGGCGATTGGCCCTCGGCGACGGCCTGGACCATGTGGCGAATCTCGCCGTCGTAGCCGTTGCCGGCCGGCAGATCGACGGGCGTAAGCGCTCCGCCGCGGGCGAGTTGGAGCGGCTCGTCGCGGGCGATGTCAAAGTCGGCGGTGCCGGCGTCGAAGTCGGCGACGTATCGCATGCGGAAGTCGGTGCCCTCGTGATGCCACGCACCTTCAGCCACGACGCGGAGGTCCGCATCGTCGTAGTGGTACATCGTCGTGACCGCGTCGACGTGGCCGACGCTCGTCACGCCCGCAGGCCTGCCGAGGCAGAAGTGGACGAAGTCGCTGTCGTGGACGTGCAGGTCGACGAGTGCCCCGCCGCTCTGCGACGTGTCGGCGTAGAAGCCGTTCCAGCCGGGTCGTGCGCCGATGCGTTGCAAGGACAGTGATCGCAGCTGGCCGAGGCTCTTGTCGGCGATGGTGTCGCGCAGCCACGTCCAGCCGGGCCAGAACCGCATGCACATCGCCGGCATGCAATAGCGTTTGGTTTCGGCAGCGATGCCGGCGAGTCTTTCGATCTGCCGCGTGTCGACGGCGATGGGCTTTTCAACCAGAACGTGCTTGCCGGCCCGCATCGCGGCGGCGGCGAGGTCGACGTGACTCGGCGTGGGCGTACAGATGCTGACGAGGTCGACGTCGTCGTTCGCGAAGAGCTCCTCGGCAGTCGCGTAGCCGCGGACCGCTGCAGGATCGAACAGCCGGTCGGACGACGCACCCGAGTCGAGGTTGCCGCCGGCCGACGCGTGGCCGGTTCGACGCGCCTCGTCCGCATCCGCCACGGCAACGAGTGTCACGCCGTCCGCGGACTGGTACGCAGCGACGTGGGTTTGCCCCATGAAGCCCAGACCCACCACCCCGACCCGGACGACGTCGCTCACGCCTCGCCGCCCTTCCAGCGGACGAAGCCCTCGATCGCCTCGTACTCGGCCAGGCCGAGCGCGTCGTAGCGACGGGCGGTCTCACGCGTGCGGTCTTCGGCCCTTTCCCAGAACTCGCGCTCGTCGGTGCCAGGGAAGAGGGCTTTGTCCTTCTGCGACTCGTGCTTGAAGATCGCGCGTCGCTTGCGCTCGACCTCGCTCGGCGCCAGCGGAACGGCCATCTCGATGTCGCCGACTTCCCACTCCTGCCACGCGCCTCGATAGAGCCAGACCTCGCACTCGGCGAACCACGGCTCGTCCTTCACTTCGTCGATGGCTTCGAGAATCGCAGCGAGACACGTGCGGTGCGTGCCGTGCGGGTCGGACAGGTCGCCGGCGGCGTAGATCTGGTGCGGCTTGACCTCGCGAAGCAGGTCGGCGGTGATGCGGACGTCTTCCTCGCCCAACGGCTGTTTCCGGACGCGGCCGGTCTCGTAGAACGGCAGGTCGAGGAAGTGGATTCGTTCGGGCGAGACGCCCGAGTGCTGGGCGGCGTTGCGGGCTTCGGTGCGACGGATCATGCCCTTGATCGCCTGGAGCCGCGGATGGTCGACGTCGCCCGGCTCCTTCTCCTGCGTGAACTTGAGCAGTTCGGAACGGAGTGACTTGGCCTTCTTGACGGCCTCGGTGTCGAAGCCGATCGCATCGGCGGCCTCGGCGACGAAGTCGGCGTGCCGCAGGGCCGCATCGTCGAAGACGGCGATGTTGCCGCTGGTCTGGTAGGCGACGCTGACGTCGTGGCCTTGATCGCACAGGCGGATGAGCGTGCCGCCCATCGAGATGACGTCGTCGTCCGGGTGCGGGCTGAAGACGAGGCACCGCTTGGGAAACGCGCTGCTGGATCGCTCGATGCCGCTGTAGTCGGGTCGGCCTTCGGGTTTGCCGCCGGGCCAGCCGGTGATGGTGCGTTGCAGGCTCTTGAAGACCTCGACGTTGATGTCGTACGCCCCGGAGAACGGCTCGTCACCCTCGCCCCCGCGAAGGGCGACGAGCTCCTGCAGGCCATGCTCGTTGAAGTCCTCGTCGGTGAGCTTGAGCAGCGGCTTCTCGACGGTGCCGGCCAGCCAGATCGCGGCGGTGCGTGTGCGCTCGGTGGTCCAGTCGAGGCCGAACTGCTCCATCGTGCCCAGCAGCCATGGGCTCTGGAATCGCGTGAGCTTGTCAGCGGCCGCGGTGTCGAGGACGACGCGGGCGTTTTCGTGTTCCTGCAGATAGCTGGCAGCGATGATCGGGCTGATCGGACCCTCGACGGCCTCGCGGACGACGGGGGCCTTGTTCTCGCCCCAGGCCATCATGATGACCCGGCTGGCGGACAGAATCGTCGCGACGCCCATCGTGATGGCACGCCGTGGGACGTTGTTTTCGCCAAAGAAATCGCTGGCCGCATCGAGCCGCGTCACGCGGTCAAGCGTGATCAGACGCGTCCGGCTGTCGCGACCTGAGCCTGGCTCGTTGAAGCCGATGTGTCCCGTCCGGCCGATGCCCAGGAGCTGGATGTCGATGCCACCGGCGTCGGCGATCTTCTGCTCGTAATCGGCGCAATACGCGGCGATTGTGTCGATCGACAGCGTGCCATCGGGCACGTGCGCGTTGGCCGGATCGATGTCGACGTGGTCGAAGAGGTGTTCCTTCATGAACCGCACGTAGCTCTGCAGCTCGTCAGGCGGCATGGGGAAGTACTCGTCCAGGTTGAATGTCACCACGTTCGCGAATGAGAGCCCTTCCTCCTGGTGCAGCCGGATCAGCTCGTCGTAGACGCTCGTCGGCGTCGACCCGGTGGCGAGGCCGAGCACCGCCTGCTCGCCGCGATCGGCCTTGCTGCGGATCAAATCCGCGATCTCCGCGGCCACGGCCCGGCTGGCGGTCTTGGAGTCGGCGAAGACGCTGGTCGGGATGCGCTCGACGGGCGTGACGAGCAGATCGAGCGACGTGTCCGTCTCAAGAGACAAGACGATCCGGCGATCATCCGAAACTGGGGTCGCGGTGGCAGTCTGAGGCATTGCGTCGTCGAGGCTGGAAGGGTCCGGAGCGTTATATAAGACCGCACCCCAGACTACCGGATTCGGCAGGCGATTCCAAGCGCTAGGACGGCTTCTGACCTCTGCTCCGTCATCCCGAGCGCAGCCGAGGGACCTCGTTTTGAGCCAGCATCGATGACCGGACGAGGTCCTTCGACTCGCTGCGCTCGCTCAGAGGGTGTCCAAGAAGTGGCACGCGGTTCGCGCTCTTGGCTTGCGATGGCAAGACCCCCTTACGAGACGGACCTCACCGACAGGCAGTGGCGGACACTCATGCC